>JAFXFY010000207.1 GCA_017513365.1 Alphaproteobacteria bacterium
CTTCCAGCCACTCTTTTTCTATGAAAGTGTGGCTTTCTTTTAACTTTAAAGAAAGGATACTTCAAATGAAATATGTCAGTTTAATTATGTTGGGTTTAATGTGTTCGGCTTGCTCATCAACCTATACACGGTCCGCTCCGTTTGTTACCAATATTTCCGGAGACAGAAATCACATGGTCATTGAAAAATGCCAAATTGAATACAAATGGGGATTAGGGGTTATCACTACCGAAAATTGTTATACACAAGAAATTAATATGAAATAAACAAAAACGGAAGGAATAATCCCTTCCGTTTTACCCTATTAAACTTGATAACTTCTACCTTGAATGGTCTTTATCGTTATGGGGGCGTTTACCCTTTGGGGCTTGTGATAATAATCGTCCTTTGCGATGTTCTCGCAACACAAATTTGGATTTTTCATTCCACAAAACATCGGCCCAAGTTTCCGCCGTCCAACCGGTTTTGTCTCCGATTTTCGGGTCGGCTCCAGCCTTTAATAACACCCGAATAATTTCAGGATAATCATTAGAGGCAGCATACATCAGTGGTGTTCTGCCATCATTACATTTGATATTCGGATCGGCCCCTTGTTCTAACAAATAAGTAACCTTTTGTTTCTTACCTGCAACACAAGCCCATGCCAGCAAACTCATACCCTCTTCATCTTTGGTATTAATTTTGTAGGTTTCTAAAGCCTGTTTTAAATCGGCTAAAGTGCCCTTTTCAATGATGTCGTACAATGCACCGTTTTCACTCATCTATTTCACCACAAAGTTAACTAAACGATTTGGCACATAGATTTCTTTAATAATCTCTTTGCCGTTTAAATGAGTGGCAACGTTTTCATTGGCTTTGGCGGCTGCCAAAACATCTTCTTTTGTTGCATTTGTAGCCACCATAATATTGGCCCGTTTTTTGCCCAACACCTGAACAACGATTTCCATTTCGTTATCTTGAGTCATAGCTTCATCATATGTCGGCCATGGCGCATAAGTCAAAGAATCAGCATGTCCCAGACGTTGCCACAATTCTTCGGCAATATGCGGAGCCTGTGGCGCCAACATTAAGACGAATGATTCCATATCGGCCTTAGATACCGGTTTATCAGATTTATAAACGGCATTTAAAAACTCCATTAATTTGGCAATCACCGTGTTGTAGGACAAAGCTTCCATATCGGCCGTAATACCTTTAATAGTTTTATGCATGAGTTTTGTTAAAGCCTCATCACCTGTTTCGGCAATTTTACCGTCTGTTTCAAATACATTCCAAGTGCGTTTTAAGAAACGATTAACGCCGTTAATACCATCAGAGGCCCACGGTTTTTCCGCCTCAATCGGCCCCATAAACATCAAGTACAAACGCATGGAATCGGCCCCAAATTCTTTGGCGACATCATCCGGATTAACAACGTTATAACGTGATTTACTCATTTTTTCGACTTGTGTATTCACACGGGTGTCTGTTCCTTTAACATACCAATCATTACCACGATGTTCCACATCTTTCGGATAATAGTATTTACCGTTATCATCACGATAGGAATAGGCAAGCACCATACCTTGGTTGACAAGGCGTTGGAATGGTTCATCCGTGGATACCAAACCGGCATCAAACAATACTTTTTGCCAGAAACGAGCATACAACAAGTGCAATACGGCGTGTTCTACACCACCGACATACAAATCAACCGGCATCCAGTATTCGTCGGCCTCTTTGCTGACAAAAGCCGTATCATTGTGTGGGTCGCAATAGCGCAAGAAATACCAGCTGGAACCGGCCCATTGAGGCATTGTGTTCGTTTCACGTTTAGCCGGTTTTCCCGTTTCTTTATCAATTGTATCCACCCACTGAGTTTGACGAGCGAGTGGTGGTTCACCGTCAGCCGTTGGTCTGAAATCAGCCATTGGTGGCAAGAGAACTGGTAAATCTTCCATTGGCAAGGATTTAATTGTGCCGTCTTCGCAATGAATAATCGGGAACGGTTCACCCCAATAACGTTGACGCGCAAACAGCCAATCCCGCAGTTTATAGTTGACGGTTCCTTTACCGACACCGTTAGCCTCTAACCATTCAATCATTTTGGCTTTGGATTCTTTAACATGTAATCCGTTCAACCATTCTGAGTTGATTAAAGCACCATCACCTTCGTGAGCCTCTTTGGAAATATCGCCACCTTCAATCACTTGAATGATTGGGATATTGAATTTTTTCGCAAAGTCATAGTCCCGTTGGTCGTGAGCCGGCACAGCCATAATGGCACCGTATCCGTAATCACCCAACACATAGTCGGCAATGTAAATCGGAATTTGTGTGCCATTTAACGGGTTAATGGCATAAGCCCCCGTAAAAGCACCTGTTTTCTCTTTAGCCTCAGCCATACGGTCTTGAGCGGATTTTTTACCAGCCTCCTCAACGTATTTTTCAACCTCGGCACGTCTGTCATCTGTGGTAATTTCTTTCACAAGAGCGTGTTCTGGAGCCAACACACAGTATGTTGCCCCAAATAATGTATCCGGACGAGTTGTATAGACCGTAAATTCAGCATTGGTTCCGGCCACTTTAAAATTCACATCGGCACCTGTGGATTTGCCAATCCATTCACGTTGCATGGTTTTGATACCTTCCGGCCAATCCAATTTATCAATGTCTTGCAATAATCTTTCGGCATAGGCTGTGATTTTCAACATCCATTGACGCATGGGTTTTTTAATCACTTCATCACCCGTTTCCACATATTTGCCGTCCTTGACCTCTTCATTAGCCAAAACGGTACCGAGTTTCGGGCACCAATTGACCGGCGTAATAACTTCGTATGCCAACCCTTTATCAAACAAAATTTTAAAAATGTATTGTGTCCATTTGTAATAGCTTGGGTCTGTTGTATTGATTTCTCTATCCCAATCATAGGAAAGTCCCATAGCCTTTAATTGTGTGCGAAATACATCGGCATTTTGTGATGTTACTTCGGCCGGATGCAATCCACTACGTTCGGCATATCGTTCTGTCGGCAATCCGAAAGCATCCCATCCCATCGGTTGCAATACGTTAAAACCACGCATACGTTTATAGCGGGACATAATATCCGAAATTGTATAGTTTTCGGCATGTCCGACGTGTAATCCGGCACCGGACGGATACGGGAACATCACCAAAGAATAATATTTTGGTTTTGATTTATCAATTTCAACGTGAAATGATTTGTGTTCATCCCAATATTTTTGCCATTTTTGTTCAATTTCTCTGTGATTGTATTCAGCCATTTGTTTTTCCTTTTTATGTTAGTCAAATAATATTCGGCATTATACAGTTTTTTTTCAAAAAAGCAAAGTTTTTTTGTTGATTTTTTAAAGATTTTATTATACCCTTATCCAAAGGAGAAAATATGAAAAAAAGAAGAAGACCTCGCCCCTCATTATTGGATCGTTTTTGTGAAAAATACGGCCCTGCAATTTTGAAAGTATGTCGTTTTATTGATAAACAGCTTCATCCGTTTTTTGAAGGATTGGTATGCGTTATCACTTTTGGAGAGTACCGACCTAGACCTTATCAAGAACCTAAGGATATTGGGGAAAATGATGGTTTTCCTAGCTATAAAAAACGTCAATCATCTGTCGGGGGCTTAAGAGGAGATTTTCAAGCCGTAATGGGGGATATGCACCGTGTTAGCCGTGATATATCAAAGGCTGTACGCAAAATGGAACATGAAAATCCGAAAGTTGCTAACGCTATACAAGAAGTTAGAAATTCTCCCGAATATCAACAACAGGTACGGACTGTACAACAAAAAATGGCGGCGGTTCAAGAAAGATGCAACCATATTCGCCATGTATGTTCTTATCCGACCACAGTAGGCAGTGGTAATACCTCTCAAAACGAACGATAAGAGTAAGCGCTACGCTTTTCGGACGGCTATAAAAAACCTCTGACAAATTGCCAGAGGTTTTTAAATGCTGGTCCTTTTTAGAACATCATAGTTGCTCGGACCGATGCAACGGTGGCTGTATTGGATTTTTGATTATCGCCCGGGTTAATATAAAATTGAATATCCGGCGTAATAGTCATAAAATCGGACAGACCAAAAGCATAGTAGGCCTCTAGCACATTTTCAACCGACCGAGTTCCCGCACCGTTGACGGATTTATTGAGTTTATTAACGGCTCCGGCAAATCCGATTTGGTCTAACTTGTTGCGATTGAAGGGATTGTTATAAACAACGCCTAACACATAAGATTGCTTAATGGTTTCGGGGGAATTACTAGCACCATTAACACGTCCTGTTACGGCAAATTTATCCGTTAAATACTGCAAAAAGTTGATACTCCATCCATTGCTGGTTCCCGGTTGTTGAGGAACACTCGGTTGATTATATACCATCAAACTGTATTGGTTTTGATTGCCGTTTTTATCGGTCGGTGTATAACTGACACTGGCAAAAGATGTATATTTGCCTTTACCGAATTTATTGGATGAAATGGTTTCGCCGTCTATGTTATGCGCATCTTGCATACCAACACTGAATGACCATTCATCATTTGGAGCAATTGTGGCATAGGCGCCTAAACTGGCTGTTGGATAAGTGGAAGATCCATTTTGCGATAAAGCATAATTTAAAAAGTTTGTTTGTTGATTGGCCAAATAGGCACTGCCGTCAAAATTATACATCGGAAATTGACCCAGTGTAAGTGATAACCATTTCATCTTGCCGGGAAATTGATGTGTATAACTGAGCTGGTCAAATTCATTGGAATTGCTTGGGTAATCATTGATATCCGTAATTACACCGATTCGGTTGCCGACATACGTTGCACTTTTACCCCAATACCGTACGGCATTATAAGCTATTTGTACAGACCCGGCACCAAATGTATCGCTGTTAAACATATCCCAGTTGGCTTCGCCATAATACATGGTTTGCCATGCAGTTCCTTTACCATTTGGAGAACCTCGTTGCATTAAAGCCGATACATCTACGGAATAAGACAAACCTGTTTTATCTTGTAATTCTTGTTTAAAATCATTGTATTTTTGGGCAATCGTTTTTGCTTCATGCGTATCTGCCAAAGCCGGTACACACAGTAAACACATCACACCCGATAAGAATATTTTTTTCATTTACCCCCCTTATAAAAATAATCTATTTCTTACATAGGAAAGCATATTTTCAAAATAAAGAAAATACGGCAAAAGGTTTATATGGGTACTTGCATAAAAACAGAGGATTAATTATACTGTCAAAAAAACGAAAGGATAATATATGAAAGTTATATCATTTGAAACAGTATCCGAAGTAGCCGATTATGCTGCCGGTGAAATGATAAAGGCCATTAAAACATTTGTACCGACGGAGGCAAAACCCTATTTAGTTTTGGGATTGCCCACGGGATCAACGCCCATACCAGTTTACGAACGATTGGTGCAAGCCTATAACAATGGCGATATTTCATTTAAAAACGTTAAAACCTTTAATATGGATGAGTATGTCGGATTAACGCCGGATCATCCGCAAAGTTATCATTATTTTATGCAAGAAAACTTATTTAAGCATGTGGATATTCATCCCGAAAATATCAATATTCCGGATGGTATGGCCGATGATATTCCCGCATTTTGTAGAGCGTATGAAATGGCTATCCAAAACGCCGGTGGAATAGATATTCAATTGGCTGGTATTGGTGAAAATGGTCATTTAGCCTTTAATGAACCGAATACGCCGTTTGATATGCCGACACATGAACAAGGCTTAACACAAAGCACGATTCAGGCAAATGCAAGGTTTTTTGATAAAATAGAAGACGTACCAACTCGGGCTGTTACAATCGGACTCAAAACCATTTTTGACGCACGCCGTGTGATTGTATTGGCGACCGGCCCTAAAAAAGCCGAGGCCATTCGTTTGGCTACACAAGCCCCCGTATCAGTCAACTGTCCGGCCAGTATGTTGCAAAATCACGAATATGCCGAATTTGTGTGCGATAAAGCGGCTATAAAATAGGTATAGCCCCATATTATTCAAATATAAAACGGATACCGTCACAGTATCCGCTTCCATTCATTTAATTTTTTCAGGTGTTTAGAGGCGCCTGTCTTTTTTCAAAAAAAAGAAAAAGGCCACACTTTAAAAAAGAGTGGCTGGAAGCTCAAAACTACTCAAAGAAATAGTGTGATATATTTACCTAGGGCTATTCTACCACCTTCCAGCCATGACGGAAGTCACATAATTGGAGGAAGCCCCATGCGATAGGGCGTCTTTGAGGAGGTTTTGAGCCCTCCACATTCGGTATCATGCCGAATGCATATATAGGTTAGCATACAAATTTTTAAAAGTCTATCCTTTTTTATGTAAAAAAACGTTTTAAAACTTTCTGGGATGCAGTGGTTTTGCGTCCCATTTTTGAACAAACTCAGTCAAATCCGCATTGGAATGTTCGGGTAAAACAATCATTAATTTAACCAATTGATCGCCTTTATCTTTAACGCCTCGTCCCTTTAATCGCAAGGTTTTACCTGAACTGGAATACGGCGGAACGGTCAAGGCTACCTCGCCATACGGTGTCGGCACTGTAATTTTTGCCCCCAAAACAGCCTCTTTCAACGTAATCGGCACATTTAATAAGACGTTATTCCCCTCTCGTGTATATAGGGCGGACGGTTGCACTTTAATATTAATCAAAGCATCCCCCTTTTGCCCTCCATAACCGGCATCGCCCTGCCCTTTTAAACGCAAAGTTGACTCGTTATTAACACCGGCCGGTATTTTAATTTTTAAATTTTTACCATTAGCAAGTCCTACGGTCGTTTCTCCACCTGTAATGGACAAATCAAAGGCTACAGTCAAATTATAGGATACATCTTGACCGGCACCATATGCTTCATGCGTATGCGTGCGGCGGCGACCACTTCCGGCGCCCATACCACCCATATTACCGAACAAATCGGAAAAATTAAATCCACCCATACCGCCACCAAACATACTGGCCAAATCTTCCGGATTGATGTTATAGGTTTGATACCGACCGTTACCGCCACCGAAACCACCGCCAAAACCAGCTTGGTCATAGGCACCTGCTCCAAACGGTGTCGGATTACCGTTTTCATCAATTAAGCCGTCATCATAACGTTTACGTTTTTCTGCATCCGATAAAATTTCATAGGCGGCACTGATTTTTTTAAACTTTTCTGCGGCCGCTTTATCCGGATTCACATCAGGATGCAGTGAGCGAGCCAATTTATGATAGGCTTTTTTAATTTCCGCAGAAGTTGCCGTTTTTGAAACACCTAATAAATCATACAATTTTGCCATAATAAAATGCTCCTTTGATTCTAAATATACTACAATATAGTTTAAAATGCAAAAAAATCTATGGAAAAGTTTTTAAAAATACGCTATAAAAACACTATGATGCAAAAAAATATTGATAAAAACAAATTGATGAAAACGGCCAGTCATGCTTCTATGGCAACGGCGACTTTGTTGATTGTTTTAAAATTACTTACCTTTTTAATTACCGGCTCTATGGCCATTTTATCCAGCTTGTTTGATTCCATTCAAGATGCCATGACCTCTACGGTTAATCTGATTGCCATTCGTCATGCGACGGAACCGGCCGATAAAGAACACAGTTTTGGTCATGGAAAAGCCCATGCCTTAGGTGGTGTATCACAAGCCTTTATTATCGCCATCGCCAGTTTATTTTTATTAAAAGAATCTATCCACAGATTATTTGATCCTCAAGAAATCACTCAAATCGGGTTAGGGATTGGCATAACCCTTTTTGCATTGATATTGACGTTATTTTTAATCCGTTTTCAAAAATATGTTGTTCGTAAAACAGGCTCTTTATCCATTAAGGCCGATATGGCTCATTACACCGGTGATATTTTAATGAATGTCGGTGTGATTGTGTCTATGGTACTCAGCTATTATTTGGGATGGACCTGTATTGATGCATTGTTTGGTATTGGTGTTGCTGTTTATTTATTAGTGGTTGTTTACCAAATTACAATTGAGTCATTTAAAATGTTAATGGATACGGAAATGCCTCCTGCTTTTCGTAAAAAAATAACCGATATTGCTATGAGTTTTTCCGAAGTCATTGACATGCATGATTTAAAAACAAGACAATCAGGGGATTGCATTTTTATTCAATTTTGTATTCACATGGATAAAGATTTAACATTAGAGCAAGCTCATACCATCACTGATGAGATTGAACAGGCTATTATCAAAACAATTCCGGAGGCTCAGGTCCTTATCCACTTTGAACCCCATTTGCATAAGGAAAACATCGCATGATATTATCCGATCAAACCGACATTATTGAAGCCCTCAGTACGCCACAAACATATGGCAAATCCGTCAATAAGGTTGAGGTACATCGTTCTCATATTGCCATTATTTTCTTCGCTGGTGATTATGTATACAAACTCAAACGAGCCGTTATTTATCCTGGGGTTGATTTTTCTACTGCTGAAAAAAGAAAACTGGCCTGTATTGCAGAGATGAAACGCAGTACCGTGTATGCCCCTCATTTAATTATCGGTGTTAAACCCATTAAGCGTTTAAAAAACGGTACCATTAAAATCGGTGGGACAAACGGAGAGGAAATTGATACCGTTATTGTGGAAAAAAGATTACCGGATAAAGCTATTTTAAGTTTTGCCTTACCCTCCCCCGATTTTGACAGATTTGAAGCCATGGATTTAGCAGAACATTTGGCTGATTTACATTTAAAAGCAAAAGTTTTTCACAACAAATGGGGTATTGACGTCATTCAAAATATCATTTTAGAAAATGAAGCCGTACTATCGTGTTTTCCAAGCTCTATTGACCTATCCTTGTTAAACACTCTGACACGACAAAGTTTAGAAATTTTAAAGAAAAATGAAAATTTGATAAAATTCCGTCAAAAAAGCGGTTTCGTCAAAAAATGCCATGGTGATTTGTTGTTATCCAATATTGCCTATGACAAAGGTCAATTTTTATTTTTCAGTCCGGTAGAATACAACGATGCATTGGATTGTATTGATACCTTGTATGATTTAGCATTCTTAACAATGGATTTGGAATTCAAAGGGTTGAGACGCCTTAGCAATATTCTCTTTAACCATTATATGTCCTATATCAATGATATTGAGGGTATATCCTTGATGGGATTATACCAATCTATGCGAGCTCTCTCACGAGCCGCTGTTTGTGCAAAAACCAGCGCGTTATTGCAAGGAAGTGAAAAACAACACGCCATTAATAAAACCAAAAAATATTTTGAACTGGCCTGTCGTTTTTTAATTGAGTGCACACCAGTCTTGATTGCTTGCGGAGGATTATCCGGCAGTGGTAAATCCCGTATTGCCCGTGAAATCGGGGGATTAATAAATCCGGCGCCCGGTGCCGTTATTTTAAGAGATGATGTGGTCAAAAAACAAATTACAGGTCTGGCACCACACCAACGCTTCAATAAAACGACTAACTCTCCGGCTTTTGATAAAATCGTTTATGAAGTCCTCCGACAACAAGCCACCTGCGCTCTACAAAACGGTTCAAGTGTTATTATTGATGCTTTGTTTGATAATGAACTTGAACGCATGGCTGTTCAAGCTTTGGCAGATAGTCTCAATATTCCGTTTATCGGGTTATGGATGGATGCCCCGATTGATGTCAGAAAAAAACGTGTAGAATCCCGAAAAAAAGCACCCTCAAGCAATCGTAAAGAAAAAGAGTTAGAATGCCAACTATGCTTGGAAACAGGTCATATTAAATGGCATCAAGTTAATACAGATATGCCAAAAAATGATACCTTACAACAAGTTATCAAAATTTTAAACGCTCATTTAAAAATGAATTTATGATATTTTTCAGTACATTAAAATTATAGCTTTCATTTTTTTCATAAAAAAATTATTTTTTTCATAAAAAACACTTGCAATTATAAAAAAAATAGTGTAAAAGATATGTCATCACGATGCGCCCGTAGCTCAATTGGATAGAGCATCTGACTACGGATCAGAAGGTTGTAAGTTCGAATCCTGCCGGGCGCGCCATAAAATTAAAACCTCCTTTTTTAGGGGGTTTTTATTTTATTGTGGGCAGTGGCGGATTTGAACTTACAAGGTAAGTTCGTATACGTCAGTAGACGCCTTTAGGCGGTCCGAACAACGTGAGGACGAGGGATAATATCCCGAGCAATCCTGCCGGGCGCGCCATAAAATTAAAACCTCCTATTTTTAGGGGGTTTTATTTTATTGTGGGCAGAGAATAATATCTGATTTAAAAATGCCCCTTTGTAAAAGGGGCGCTATGTATATCTCAAAAAATAATTTTTGTGAAGGTATTTTTACAATACCTCCCCTCTAAAAAAACTACCGTTCAATCGGTTTATATTTAATACGGTGCGGTGTATCGGCATCCGTACCCAAACGGCGGTGCTTGTCGGCTTCATATTCGGCATAGTTACCTTCAAACCACACGACTTTGGAATCACCTTCAAACGCCAAAATATGTGTTGCCAAACGGTCCAAGAACCAACGGTCGTGGGACGTAATAACGGCACATCCCGGGAAGTCCATTAAGGCCTCTTCCAACGCCCGTAAAGTATCCACATCCAAATCATTTGTCGGTTCGTCCAATAACAAAACGTTCGCGCCGGATTTGAGCATTTTTGCCATATGCACACGGTTGCGTTCACCACCGGACAAGACACCGACTTTCTTTTGTTGGTCCGGACCTTTAAAGTTAAATTGAGATACATACCCACGAGACGGCACTTCACGTTTGCCGAGTGTCAAAATATCTAAGCCACCGGAAATTTCTTGCCATACCGTTTTATTATCATCAAGTGCATCACGGCTTTGATCCACATACCCAAGTTTCACCGTTTCACCGACACGGAAAGTCCCACTGTCTGGTGTTTCTTGACCGGTAATAATGCGCATAAGTGTTGTTTTACCCGCCCCGTTCGGCCCGATAATGCCAACAATACCACCAGCCGGCAAATTAAAGGTCAAATCTTCAAACAACAACTTATCACCAAAAGCTTTGCTTAAATTGTTGGCTTCTAAAACCACATCCCCTAAACGAGGACCTGCCGGAATAACGATTTGAGCCACATCCGGTGTTTTTTCAACCGATTTCTTCAAGAGTTCTTCATAAGCCGTAATACGAGCTTTGGATTTAGCTTGACGTGCTTTTGGAGATTGACGCACCCATTCCAATTCCTCCTTGAGTGTGCGTTGGCGTGTTTTTTCGGCATTTTGTTCAACCTCTAAGCGTTTTTGTTTTTGCTCCAGCCATGACGTATAGTTGCCTTCATACGGGATACCTTCGCCCCGATCCATTTCCAAAATCCAACCGGTTACGTTATCTAAGAAATAACGGTCATGGGTTACCATGACAACTGTGCCGGCATAATTTTTCAAATAGGTTTGTAACCAAGCCACCGATTCGGCGTCCAAATGGTTTGTCGGTTCGTCCAACAACAACATGTCCGGTTTGCTTAAGAGCAAACGACACAAAGCCACACGCCGTTTTTCACCACCGGATAATTTTGTTACATCGGCATCGGACGGTGGACAACGCAGTGCATCCATCGCAATTTCAATCGTGCGTTCAATTTCCCAACCGTTACACGCATCAATTTTTTCTTGTAATTCAGCTTGTTCGGCCAGCAACGCATCCATATCAGCATCTGGATCGGCAAACTTCATATTGACTTCTTCATAGCGAGCCATTAAATCACGAATTTCACCGACACCATCCATAATGTTTCCCATCACGTCTTTTGTCGGGTCAAGTTGTGGTTCTTGAGGTAAATAACCCACTTTCACACCATCGGCGGCCCATGCTTCACCCGTAAAATTATCATCTAATCCGGCCATAATTTTGAGCAGCGTAGATTTACGAGCTCCATTCGGACCCAACACACCGATTTTTGCCCCTGGGAAGAAACTCAACCAAATATGCTTTAAAACTTCTTTTCCAC
>JAFXFY010000208.1 GCA_017513365.1 Alphaproteobacteria bacterium
ATGACATAGACAAGTTTTTACTATCCCCGAATAAAGATTTAACGGCACGGAATTCAACCATATCGCCAAGTGGTGTAGATGTTCCATGAGCATTAATGTAATCTACATCTTCCGTATTTAAACCGGCATAAGCCAACGCATTTCTCATCGCACGGAAACCGCCATTACCGCCAGGAGCCGTAATATGGTAAGCATCACCGGTCATGGCATAACCAACAACTTCAGCGTAGATTTTTGCACCACGAGCTTTAGCATGTTCATATTCTTCTAAAACAACGGCACCAGCACCCTCACCCATAACGAAACCGTCACGTGCTTTATCCCAAGGACGAGAAGCAACAGCCGGCGTATCATTATAACTGGTAGATAAGGCACGCGCTTGAGCAAAACCAGCAACGGAATCTGCACAAATCGGTGCTTCAGAACCACCAGCCAACATCACATCGGCTTCGCCATTAGCAATAATTCTGGCGGCATCACCAATCGCATGAGTACCCGTAGCACAAGCCGTTACAACGGCATGACATGGTCCCATAAATCCGTATTTAATGGATAAATGACCGCTGGTTAAGTTAATTAAAGCAGACGGAATAAAGAACGGAGATACACGGCGTGGACCTTGTTCTTTAATGGTAATAGATGTTTTTTCAATGGCTTGTAATCCACCGATACCAGACCCCATCAATACACCGCAACGTTCACGTTCTTCATCGGAAGATGGTACGAAACCGGAATCTTCCATAGCGTCAATACCCGCACAAATACCATACAAAATAAACGGATCTACGTGGCGTTGTTCTTTTGGTTCCATAACGGAATCCGGATTAAATTGACCTGCCTCAGTTCCGAACGGAATTTGTCCGGCCACTTTAGAGGTAAACCCTTCTGTATTAAAACGATCAATATTCGTGATAGCGGAACGACCGGCAGTAATACCCTCCCAGTTTGTTTTCAAACCACGTCCCATCGGGCTTAAAACACCCATACCTGTAATAACAACTCGTCTTTTCATTATATATCCTTAAAAAAATAATTTGATTATAAAAACTTTTAACGTGGCTGAGAAACACGGTAAAAATTTTCCTTAACAAAAAGGAACGCCAACGCTTTAAAAAATTAAAGACAATATTGGCGTTCTTTTAACAATCAGCTATAACTTAGACTTGTTTTTCAATGAAGTCAACAGCGTCTTTTACTGTGCGAATTTTTTCGGCAGCGTCATCTGGAATGGAACAACCGAATTCTTCTTCAACAGCCATAACCAATTCAACGGTATCCAAGCTATCTGCACCTAAATCGTCGATAAAGCTAGCACCTTCAACGACTTTAGCTTCGTCAACACCCAAGTGTTCTACAACGATTTTTTTAACGCGTTCAGCAATGTTACTCATTTTTTTATCCTTTTCTTAATTGTTAAAATTATTGTCATTAAGACGAAAACGAAATAGATTTAGCATACTTTTTCATCTACGTCCAGTACTTTTTTTATTTTCGGTTCATTTTCATTATTTTTCAAGTTGTTTTTTTACATCTTTTTGTTCGTTTTCTTAAATAAACCGTCCATAAAAAAGTTTTTAAGACAGAGCATTATACCCTATCTCAAAACTTTTAAATCATGGCCATACCACCGTTAACGTGAATGGTTTGACCCGTGATATAACCAGCTTCATCACTGGCTAAGAATACGACTGTATTCGCAATATCTTCTGCCGTTCCCAAACGTCCCATCGGCACTTCTTTGAGCAATTGTGCACGAACTTCGTCTGTTAACGCATCTGTCATCGGTGTTTTAATAAAGCCCGGAGCCACACAGTTAAATGTAATACCACGGCTGGCCAATTCTTGAGCCATACATTTGCTCATAGCAATTAAACCGGCTTTAGAAGCGGAATAGTTCGCTTGACCAGCATTTCCCATCACACCAACGATAGAGGCCATACCAATCACACGACCGAAACGGCGTTTCATCATGCCCGGAATAACGGCACGAGCCAATTTAAAACCGGCTGTCAAGTTAATATTCAATACGGCTTGCCATTGATCATCTGTCATACGCATCGCAAGTCCATCTTTTGTAATACCGGCATTATTGACCAAAATATCAATTTTACCCATATCGGTTTCCGCTTGTTTGACCAACGCATTCAAGCTGTCAGAATCGGTTAAATTGGCGGAATACACAAATACTCTATCCCCTAGCTCGGCTTGAAAAGCCTTTAAGGTATCCATATTCATATCGGTTAATGCCAAAGTTGCCCCTTGAGCATGCATTTTTTTGGCGATTTGACGACCGATACCGCCTGTAGCCCCTGTAATTAAGGCCGTTTTTCCAGTTAAATCAAACATTTTTTCTCCTTTTGTTGATTAAATCTGTGATTTTATAGCATACCAAAAAATAAATTGCAAGCCCCCTTTTGAAATGTCATATTTTTGTCATTTCGCCTTATAAAAATATTGACAAAATAATAATAGTGTGCTATATTATATATATCCAAGGAGGGGATGTACGAATGAATCGTCAAAAACGTGAAAAATTATTAAACTTGCGACAACAAACGGGGCTATCTTCCGAAAAAAGAGCATATTTAGAAAATCGCCGTTTCAAAATGTATTTAAGCGATTTTACCAGTTTAAAAACACCCCCTGCTATCAAAAAACATCCGTTAATGCAAAAAGTATATGAGTTATCGGACGAAGCCAAAGTATTGGTTTTGCGGGCATTAATTTATAACCCTCATTTAACCGGAGCCTTCTTATTAAATGACAACACCTTAATGGATTCTGTAGAACAATTAACCAAAGGAAACAAAAAATTAAATACCCAAATGACGCATCCGATTGATTCCAGAATTCGCAGTTGTTCGGGCGATACGTTAATGCATTGCGCCGCTCGCATGGGATTACGTCGGTTGTTGGTTCATCTGTATAATGCAGGGGCTGGAGACAGCCTAACCTTAACAAATTCTCATGGATATACACCATTTGATTCAGTCTTAAATCAAATGGATCGCATAACAGATGACCGTACTTTAACAATGGAAGAAAAAGTCAGTAAAAACTTTCATCTTGAAAAAGTTCGCAGTACTTTAAACAGTTTACAATATCGTAAGATTATCAAAAATCAAAATGCGATTGCTAAAAAATTAGATGTTGCTTATGATGAACAAAAAGAACTGGGCAATATTTTAACGTCTATTCCCTCTCAAGTTGTTTCTAATGGCGTAGG
>JAFXFY010000209.1 GCA_017513365.1 Alphaproteobacteria bacterium
CTCACTTGTTAGTGGCCGGTACGACCGGTTCGGGTAAATCCGTTGCGATTAACACCATGATTTTATCGTTGTTGTATCGTTTTACACCGGCCGAATGTCGCTTGATTTTAGTGGACCCCAAAATGGTGGAATTATCCATTTATGATGGGATTCCACATTTGTTAACACCGGTTGTGACCAGTCCTGCAAAGGCTGTTGTAGCACTCAAATGGGCAGTACGTGAAATGGAAGACAGATACCGTGCAATGAGCCAACTTGGCGTGCGTAATATTGAAGGATTTAATCAAAAGTTGTTGCAAGCTGCCAAAGATGGCCAACGCTTAACCAGACGGGTGCAAACGGGTTTTGATCCTGAAACCGGTAAACCGATTATTGAAGAACAAGATTTTGATTTAACGCCAATTCCATACATTGTGATGATTGTAGATGAAATGTCCGATTTGATGGGGCAATGTGGTAAAGAGGCTGAACCGGCTATTTTGAGATTAGCTCAGATGGCACGTGCCGTTGGTATTCACCTCATTTTGGCGACACAACGCCCAAGTGTTGATGTGATTACCGGTTTGATTAAAGCAAACTTCCCAACCCGTATTTCTTTCCAAGTAACCAACAAAATTGACAGTCGTACGATTTTGGATGAACAAGGGGCAGAACAACTCCTTGGCCGAGGGGATATGCTGTATCGTCCGGCGGGCAGTAAGCCTATTCGTTTACATGGGCCGTTTGTCAGTGATGATGATGTGGCCAAGGTGGTTAAACATTTACGTGAACAAGGTGATCCGGTTTATGTGGATGCTGTTGTGGCCGAAGAACCTGAGGGCATATCTGGTGGCGGTGTTTCCGGTGGTGCAATGGGGGCTGGTAGTGGTGCAGACGGTGATTTATATGACCAAGCCGTTGCCGTTGTATTGCGTGATAAAAAGCCGTCTATCAGTTATGTTCAGCGTCAGCTCAGAGTCGGTTATAATAAGGCAGCCGATTTAATTGAACGTATGGAGCGAGAGGGGGTTTTATCTAAACCGAATATTGCCGGCAAACGGGATATTTTGGTGCCAACTGATAATGCGTGAGGTGAAAAATGACACAAGTAATGGTAAGATTAGCAACAACAGATGATGTGTCTGGCATTATGCCGATATTTTCGGAGGTTGTTGATTATCATGCGGCTATTGATCCTGAAGTTTATACTGATGCTGATATGAGTGCTTTTGAACAAAGTGTTCGAGAACAACTGACAAAAGATAATTGGAAAATTTTTGTTGCCGAAACAAATAAAAAAATCGTTGGATTTTTAACATTACAAATGCGTTCTAATCGCCGTCAATGGGGAAATGTGGCTGACACAGACGGACGGATAGATTGTCTGGCGGTGGATGAAAATTATCGCCATATGGGAATCGGAACCAAGTTAATGGCTGAAGTGGAAAATTATTTAAAAAGCCAAGGGATTTTTGAAATGCGATTAACGGTATCCATTCATAATCCGAATGCCATTAAATGTTATGAAAAAATGGGTATGAAAAACTATATATACTCTATGCGAAAGGAATTAAAATGAAACAAATCATATGGGGGGCGGTGGCTTTATTAATCCCATCTGTTGCGATGGCCGATATTCATAAATCGGTTGATACACCGGAAAACCGAGCCATTTTGACTAAGGTTGAAAAGGCTTATAACAGTATGAAAACAATTAAGGCTAAATTTGCTCAGTTTAATTCCAAGGTCAAAGATGATTTGCAAACAGGTGATTTGTATTTGTCCAAACCCGGTAAAATGAGATTAGTTTATGAAAAGGGCTCACCTTTGGAATTTTATGCCACGGACGGATATTTTATCTACCACGATAAAGATTTGGAGGAAGTCAGTTTCTTTGATTTGGCTCAAACACCGGTGGCTTTAATTTTAAAAGATAAATTATCCTTTACTGACCCCGATTTCGTTGTGTCTGACGTGCAAGATGTCTTAGATGAATATTTTGTATCGGCTCATAAAAAAGATGCCGAAGAACTTGGTACCTTGACATTGGTGATTGATAAGGATACATTAGAGTTAAAACAATGGGATGTGGTGGATATGCAAGGCGTGAAATCGACGGTGTCTTTGTATGATATTATGGCCAACAAACCCATCAAGGATAGTCTGTTTAATTTTGTAAACCCGTATAAGGAGGAAAAATAATGAAAAAGATTTTATTAATGACGGCTATAGCTGTATGCTTGACAGCGACAACGGGATGGGCAGCTCCAAGCCGAGGTAATTCTAGCATATGTTCTTATTCGCCGTTACAAGATTTAATTCGTAATGCTCGTAGCGGCAAGGATTTAGAACCGATTTTGGGCGGACGAGTGGACTTGAACGCTCCGGTTAAATGTGGTGGAACAATTTTGCAATTGGCTATTCGGAGAGGAAATCCGGAAGTCGTTAAATTATTGTTGGAAAATGGTGTGTCGGTTAAGGAAGACGTGGCATTGGAGGGATTTTCTATTGCTGGTGCCCCCGATAAAGTGCCGTTATTAATGTTTGCGGCTTATTATTCCCCGCGTCAAGATATTTTGAATTTGATTATTTCTGCTGGTGCAGATATGACGGCTGTGGATAGTAATGGGGAAAATGTATTGTGGTATTTGGATAAAAATCCGGTTTTACAAAATACGGCTATCAGTGATAATATTAAAAATGCGTTATTATTTAATATTCAACCAAAGGCAACAGCTCAGCCAAATAATGTGGGAACGGCCCCTGTTCAACCGATGCAAGCGGTTAGACCAAATAATATGCAAGGAATGCCTGCTGTTCAACCGGCTCCGCAAATGATTATCAGTAAGCAACCTGACGGTTCTGTAGGTATTCCGGCTGAAGTTTTACAGGCGGCTGGTGTTGTTCCGGCTGGGGCAGGTGGAACGGTTCAGCCGGTTATGCAACCTACAGCTTTGCCTATGGGACAACCCACAGCTCTGCCTGTAGGGCAACAAAATAGACCAACGCCAGTTGAAATTGTAGAACCCAATTTGCCGATTAAATAAATTAATTAATCTTATTTTCCCCTCTTTTTCAGAGGGGTTTTATTTAATCTTGTGTCATCAAGAAATACCCATCGTCGCCGGAACCAATAAAATAGTTTGCGTCCAGACCAATTTTTTGTTTTAGGGCGTAAATGTGGCTTTCAACCGTATGCGTTTCAG
>JAFXFY010000210.1 GCA_017513365.1 Alphaproteobacteria bacterium
TACCGAAGAAATAAATCTATCTCATGAGTTATTGGATAATACGTCACCGGAATATTTATCAGCCTATAACAACGGATGGTTGCCGACACGATTTGCTGCCATGTTTATCCACAAAAAAAGCCTTTATTTAATTAGAAAACGTAGAATAGACAAATACTTCACGACAATTCATAACTTACCTTGTGTCTTTAAAGATAACGAATATCTATATCCGGTTGAGGCTTTGGTGGCCTTTAAAAAAAAGGATTGGACCAAGTTAAATGAATTAAGACAAAAATATGAAAAATAATATGATAAAAGTATTTGTCAACTATGCAGAACTATTTACCGCATTAGGTTAAAGAAAAAATAAATTTTTGGTTGATTTGTGGAAAACGATTTGATATGATACGCGCCAACAAAGGAATATGTTCATGCTGTTTTTAATATTTACATCTTTTTTTAAAATGTCTCTTTTTGTCATTGGAGGCGGTTTGGCCATGGTGCCGGTGATAGAGGATATTTTTGTAAAAAAACATAAGTTGTTAAAGGAACAAGATATTTTTGATATGATAGCTGTTTCTCAAACCATTCCGGGGTTAATTGCGGTTAATTGCGCTATTTTTGTCGGAACAAAATTGGCCGGCATAAAGGGAGCGTGTGCTGCGGTTTTCGGTGTTTTAATTCCATCGGTTATCATTTTAAGTATCATTGCGGCCTTTTTCCCATTACAGTCTTTAGATAACCCTCATTTGTTAGAGGCTTTTTCGTATATCAGAGCGTGCGTGGTCGGCGTGTTTATTTGTATGGCTATTCGTTTAGGGCGTCAAGTATTAAAACATCTGATAGATATTGTTGTGGTCGGATGTTTAGGATTGGGGCTAATCTTGGGACTACATATTTTATTTATTATCGGCGGTGGCATTCTGATTGGGTGCGTATTGACAGTATCCACAAAAACGAAAGAAATAACCCAAGGAGGAAAAGATGCTTAATACCTTATTGTTTTTTCAATTTATTAAATATGGTATTTTGTGTTTCGGTGGCGGATATATGATTATTCCGATGTTATTTCATGATTATGTAACATTAGGGCATGTATTTACACCTTATGAATTTGGGAATTTGTTGGCTATCTCTCAAATGACACCGGGGGCGGTCAGCATTAATACGGCAACCTATGTCGGATATATTAAAAACGGTGTTTTAGGGGCCATCATTTGCAGTTTAGGACTTGTTTTGCCAACATTTATTTTAGCGGGACTCAGCTTGAATATAATCGGTCGGTATAAAGACTCTTGGTTCGTGCGTGGCTTTTTTAAAGGGGCAAAGTATGCATCCTTGGTTATGATAGCCTATGCCATTATTTTATTTGCGAATATTTCTATTTTTTCAAAGCCATTGTCGTTTCATATGATTAAAGATATGCTCCATTTGCTGAATTATCCTCAACTGTATATTTGTATATTGACCATTGCTTTATATCGGTATCGTTTTCCGATGATGGCTTTATTGTTTTTGTCGGCCTTTATTGGAGCTGGCGTCAGTTTTCTGGGGTAATTGTGGGAGATTTATTGCTCTTTATCGGTATCGGTTTTATGGCTCAAATTATTGATGGATGTTTGGGCATGGCCTATGGTGTATTTTCAACCAGCACATTAATTGCAATGGGCGTACCTTTACCAGCAGCCAGTGCCAGTGTACATTTTAGTGAAATATTTACAACATTTGCTTCGGGATTAGCTCATTTAAAGCTTAAAAATACACATATACCATTGTTGAAAAAATTGGTTTTTACGGGCGTTATCGGAGGAGCCTTAGGGGCTTATTTCTTATGCACGTTTAATTCCAATATATTAAAGGCCGTTATTGCTGTTTATTTATTAATTTTGGGTTGCCGGATTTTGATATTGGCACATACCTCAAACATGCACATTTTAAAAATAAAAAAGATTCCGTTTTTGGGATTTTGTGGTGGTTTTTTAGATGCTATTGGCGGTGGTGGTTGGGGACCCATTGTTAATACAACGTTGATTGCTGGTGGAAATTCACCGAAACATACTATTGGAACCGCTAATGTCGCCGAATTTTTTGTAACCGCAGTTCAATCAATGGTGTTTTTCTCCGTAATCGGATTGTGTCATTGGCACATGATTCTTGGATTAATTATCGGTGGTGTTTGTGCCTCTCCCCTGTCGGCATATATGTGTCATAAAATCAACACCAAGGTGTTAATGATATGTGTCGGTATAGTGGTTATTTTAATGAATTTATTCAATTTTGTTAATTTATTAAAATAAAAATTCGTATTTTTTTTGTTGGTATCTTGCAAAAGAAAACGTAATATGGTATTCTTGCGTCAACTTAATTAAGTGTTGGTTTTTTATCATGAAAAAAGTATTCATATTCTGCTTTTGTTTTTTGACATTTTACTCTGTTACCGTTTTATCCTCAGAGGCATTTGATACGGATTTTTGTAAAAACGGATATGGGGCTCCTTGGGTTGGTGCATGTGTTTGTGACAATCCAACAATTTATACAGGTAGGTATTGTGATGTTCGTACAACAGGCTCTTGCCGGTCAAACGAAGAGTGTCCAAAAGATTCTTTTTGTTTGAAATCAGGTGAAACGGCTGTATGTGCTTTGACAACAGGACAAGGACCCATTGTTGTCAATAATGTTTCATTTGTTCTATCGGATATGTTATTAAACTATCAATCTGCCGAACAGTTCTGCCTTTCTTATACCGGGGTGGGGTATAAACAAGTATCTCGTGCTGATTTTGGTTGTACTGGTATTGGGCCGGCGTGTTTGGATACGGATACTGTAATTACCTTACAAGAAAACTTTGGAACACGTGGATTCTTTTGGTTAGATTCAAAAGATGAAACGAATGCTTATTATGCTGACATGAATGATGCTACAGTATATGAAACCTCAAAACAAAATTTTAAAACGATGCAAGCGTTATGTATTAAAAAGGAGCAATAAATGAAAAATATTTTTATTGGTGTTTGTGTATTTTTGTTGCTTTGTGTTATTGGGTATATTTTATATCCAGAAGAAAGTACAATAAATCCTTCTATTGAAACATCAAATGGTTTTAATATTCAATTAAATCCATACGGTAACAATGAGTTGGCCGCTCTGGTTGAATTTGAAACGCTTAAACCCGCTCAAATTACAATAACGATTAAGGGACGAAACGGAGCTGAAGATATTTCATACGCCGTTACGCAAGAAAAAACAAAACATAGCATTGAAGTTTTGGGATTGTATCCCGATTACCGAAATAAAGTCGTTTTAACGGCCAGTTATCCGGACAAAAAACAAGAAAGTGTTTTGGCAATTACGACACCTAAAGTAAAAAAAAGAAACTTGTTCGTCATAACTCAAAAAAATGATACTAAAACACGGTATCATTGGTTATCTGACGGAATGGTGTTTGATGAAGACGGATGGATGCGATTTGCTTTTGATGGCAAGGAAGGACTATGTTATTGGTTCAATCATGAAGTCATTGTGGAGTTTCGCAATCGTGGATTATACCGATATTCTCCTGCAGGTAAATTGTTGCAACATTATAAATGGCCAAAAGGTTTCACGTCATTTGCTCATGGTATGGGGCAAAAACCGAATAGAAACTTTTTAGTTATCGGGTCATTTGCAGGCAGTGTTGTGATGGTTGATGGCGAACAACAAAAAACGCATCGTGATTGGATTCTTGAAATTGATTATCAAACAGGAGAAGTACTTAATAAAATAGATTTAGCCGAATTATTAAACCCAAATCGTTCTGTTATTGTTAAAAAAGGACATTTTGATTACGGCATGAATGATTGGTGTCATATCAATGGCATTGATTATGATAAAACAGATGGCGGTATCGTTGTATCTTGCCGTCATTCAGGAATGATTAAGGTGGATGAAAAAACAAAGGAACTCGTATGGATGATTACGCCTAACAAAGGATTTGAAGTATCCGGCCGGCAAGGACAAGGTCCCGATATTCACCATAAAGTATTAACGGCTGTGAATGCCAAAGGGCGTGCGTATAATCATGCCGTTCAGCAAGGTGAAAAAGCCGTTCCTGATTTTAAATGGCCGACCAAAAATCATAATGCAAAAGTATTTGAAGACGGTGTTTTCGGATTATTTGATAATTCCGGACCGATACATGACAAAACGGTTTTTACAACAGATGACTCTTATGCCTCCTTATTCAAAGTAGATGGTAAAAAACGGACTGTACAACATTATTGGTTGCAACCGCTTGAGGTGCATTCAGAAACGGGATCATCTGTTGATTATAATGCAAAAGAAAAAGACGTTATTGTTTTTATTGCTCAAGTTTATGATAAAAATCAAGACAAGATGTCATATGCTGATTTAATTCGGTACGATTTTGATACACATAAAGAATTATTTCATGCTGTTATCTATCGTGGTGGAACATCTTGGGGTTATAAAACGCAAGAATTTAGTTTTTCTCGTCCATAGAAAAATAAAAGAGGTTTGTTATGACATTTCACTTAGAACAATTAGAGCATGAAGCTATAGATTTAATCCGAGATATTTGTTTTAAGAACGATTGTTCCAAAATTGTTTGTTTTTACAGTATTGGTAAGGATTCTTCCGTCTTATTACATTTGTTTAAAAAAGCGTTTTATCCGTTTCCTATTCCCATTCGTTTTTTGCATATTGACACCGGATGGAAATTTAAAGAAATGTATGACTTTAGAGATAAGATTGCTCAAGAAATTAATTTGTTAGTATATCAACATCCGGACAAATTAAATCCATTTACGGATGGAGCTAGATACACTGATGTGATGAAAACGCAAGCGTTAAAAGAGGCTGTCGAAAAGTATGATATTAAAATCGCTTTTGGCGGGGCCAGACGAGATGAAGAAAAGTCTCGCGCTAAAGAAAGAATGGTATCGGTCAGAAATGAATATCATAAATGGGATCCTAGAAGTCAAAATGCCGAAATACCGCCGTTATATAATCCTTTTTATACAGATACAACCAGTTTGAGAGTATTTCCGTTGTCTAATTGGACTGAACTAGATATTTGGGAATACATTAAAAAAGAAAAAATTGAGGTCGTTCCTTTGTATTTTGCCAAAGAACGCCATATTACCAAATCTCAAAACGGTTTATATATTGCAACGCAAGATAATACCGGAGATCTAAAAATGGTTCGTTTCAGAACGCTGGGGTGCTATCCGTTGACGGGAGCAGTTATGTCAGATGCCACAACGGTTGATGATATTATCGCCGAATTAAAAAAAGCCGAATATACCGAACGGATTACACGGGCTATTGATTACGATACGGAAGGGTCTATGGAAAAAAAGAAAAAGGATGGGTATTTTTAATGGATGGTATTTTTAAATTTATTTGTTGTGGAAATGTAGATGACGGTAAATCAACCCTTATCGGTCGGTTATTATTAGATACAGGGAATGTAAAAAAAGACCAATTAGAAGATGCAAAACGTTTTTCCGATAAAAAAGGCGAAAACAAATTGGAATTATCCGCTTTGTTGGATGGGTTATTGGAAGAAAGACAGCAACAAATCACCATTGATGTAGCTCATCGGTATTTTGATTATTCGGATATTCGCTTTCATATTTTGGATTGTCCAGGACATGTACAATACACCAAGAATATGGCAATTGCAGCCGCCGAAACAGATATGGCTATCGTTGTAGTGGATTGCCAAAAAGGCATCTCAGAACAAACAAAAGAACATATTCGTATTTGTTCATTATTTCAATTGAAACGCATATGTGTTTGTTTGACGAAGTGTGATTTGATTTTATCTGATGAAACAAAGGCTTTACAGGCAATAGAAACGTTAACGCATCAAGTTCAAGAATTATTAAATCAATATTCCTTTGATTACACAATTATTCCGGTATCGGCCGTTACAGGATATAATATTGAAAAAGTATTATCTGTTTTGGTTGAAAATGCCAAAATTTCATTGTCCGAAAAAAAGTTGGATCAACAGATGATTATGCATATTGAATCTGCCCAACTTTATCACGATAAACGATATTATTATGGTAAAATTTTGACGGCAAAAACCCCCGAAATGAATGAGATATATACGGTCTATCCTAAAGGTCATAAAATAACAGTTTCGGATATTGTATCGCATGGGTGTGTCTGTATCAAGGAAAACATTGATATCGGTACCGGTTTTTGTATATCAAATGTACCGTTAATTGAAGCAAACGTTGTTAAGCACAAAACCATATGGTTTGATGTGCCGTCTAATGAAATGATGCTTAGACACGGAACAAATATTGTGCGTATCAACCGTTTTTCCGAAAATATTTTAGAATTGAAAGAGCCGATTTTTTTCAATAATATAGAAGATGTTAAATCAAATGGTTTTGGTATTTTAATTGACAGCATTACAAAAAAAACGATTGGATGTTGTGTTTTCACAGAAAATGGGCAATCCGAAAGTAATGCCATTCAATTAGGTAGTATTCATTGGGTTAAAACAAAAGAAGATTTGAAACGGATCAGTTCTTTGTTTTGTATTGCTCCGATTGTGATAGATTTAAATGACATTAAAAATATTTTTGGGATAACAACGAATGAATGCGTTAAAAAAGCACAGCTGTTGGCCGAAAAAATATCCGAATCCGGTCATCATGTTATTTTATTAAATACGTGTGAATAAGGTGTTAAAAATATCCCCCCTTTTATTTTATGTGAAAGGAAGAATGTATTTGTTATCAATGGGTAAGTACGTTCAAATTGATGGTTTGTATCGTTTAATTGAAAGTCTGTCTTTTCAACATCGACTTGATCAAGTTATCTAAACCCGCCCTAAGGGCTGGAAGTTGAAAAATAATTTGACCAAGTCAAAA
>JAFXFY010000211.1 GCA_017513365.1 Alphaproteobacteria bacterium
AGAAGTCATTTGTACCGGCTTTAAAGAGGGCATTTCTTTCGGATATAAAATCAAAAAGATGTCAGTATGTTCCCAAATGACAACCGAAAAAATGCTGGAAACTTTTAACCTTTTAAAAGAAAATCCGGCATTAGTATCAAAAGTTATTTCATCTCGGGCTCCAAATGCCATTACCGTTAATGAAAGAGCCGATAAAAAAACGCATTAATTGACTTTTTCGGATTTTTAATGTATGGTATCTCCCATAACAAAAGGAGATTTTTATGTTTCAGGCTTTAGGTGACAGATTAACCGGTATTTTTGATAAACTCACACGCCGTGGTATTTTGACGGAAACGGCTGTTGACGAAACAATGCGGGAAATTAAAATCGCATTGTTAGAGGCTGATGTGGCCTTACCCGTTGTAAAAGATTTCATTGCTAAAGTTAAAGAAAAAGCCGTCGGAGAACAAATTGTTAAGTCCGTTTCTCCGGCTCAAATGGTTACAAAGATTGTATCTGATGAACTCATTGCTTTGTTGGGCGACGGAGGGAGTTTAAATTTAGCCTCACACGCCGGTGCCTCAGATGTTATTTTGATGGTCGGGTTGCAAGGGGCCGGTAAAACAACCTCGGCTGGAAAATTGGCCCTTAGATTAACCAAAAACGGCAAAAAAGTCTTACTGGCCAGTTTGGACGTGTATCGTCCGGCCGCTATGGAACAATTGGCAGAATTGGGGCAAAAAAATAATTTAGATGTTTTGGAAATCATCAAAGGACAACAACCGATAGAAATTACAAAGCGTGCCCTAAAGGAAGCAAAAGCCGGCCTATATGACGTGTTGATTTTAGATACCGCCGGTCGTTTACATATTGACGCAGATATGATGCGTGAGGTGCAACAAATCCGCGATATTGCCAATCCGAAAGAAACGTTGCTCACCGTTGATGCGATGATGGGACAAGATGCCGTTCATGTCGCCAAAGAATTTACCGAAAAAGTCGGCATTACCGGTGTTGTTTTAACACGTATTGATGGTGATTCTCGTGGGGGGGCGGCCTTATCTATGCGTGAAATTACCGGACAACCCATTAAATTTTTGGGCGTCGGAGAAAAGGCAGATGCCTTAGAAGTTTTTGACGCAAAACGCATTGCCGACCGTATTTTGGGAATGGGCGATGTTGTGGGCTTGGTTGAAACTGCCATAGAAAAAATCAATCAGGAAGAGGCTCAAAAAAGTGCTATGCGCATGATGGAGGGCAAATTTGATCTGAACGATTTACTGTCCCAAATTCGTCAAATCAACAATATGGGTGATGTCAAAGGCATTATGAAGATGATTCCGGGCCTCAGTAAATTCCGTGATAAAATTGATGCGGCCAATGTAGATAACAAAATGATTAAACATCAAGAGGCGATTATTTTATCTATGACACCGTATGAGCGCAAACACCCCGATGTATTAAAAGCCGCCCGTAAACAACGTATTGCCTCAGGGGCCGGTGTATCCGTTATGGAGGTTAATCGGTTGTTAAAACAATACGATCAAATGGCCACCGTGATGAAACAATTCAAAAAGATGGGGCCGATGGGTATGTTTAAAATGATGAAACAAATGAAGGGTATGATGGGTGGTAATATGCCGGATTTAGGTTCACTTGGTAGTATGGGAGGTCTTGGTGGTTCTAATCCCTTTGCGGGTATGGGTAAAAATCCGTTTGGGTCTTCTATGCCCGATATGAACAGTCCGGAAATCCAAGAATTAATGAAAAAATTTCCGAAAATGTAAAATAAAATGTTATCTTTGGCCTCTCAATTGAGAGGCTTTTTTTGATTATAATACACTATTGTGTTGATTTCATCGCATTTGTTTGGTATAGTCGTTCTTGCATCAGGCGAACTTGATGTGAGGATTGAACCCCTCGTCCATACGTGTCCCAATGCGGACAAAATTACAGCCTTTCCGGCATTGACTGGAGGGCGGTAAAATAAGCCATCGCGGTGAATATACCGCACTATACGTATGGATAGGGTTCAACTTCCAGTCGCCTCGCCTGAGGCGATTTTTTGTTATACGATATAGAAAGGAACTTTGTTGCTATGAAAAAATATTTTGAATCCGGCCGGTCTATGGTTGAAATGCTGGGAACTTTAGCGATTATCGGCGTATTATCCATTGGTGGTATTGCCGGTTATAAATATGGTATGGATAAATATAAAGCCAATCAAACCATGAATGATATTATGTTAATGGGGGTGGATATTATTACTCAATTATCTCAACAACGAACACAAGCACCTGTTTTATCTTCTGACTATGGCACAAAAACAACTGCCGGATATGATTTTACGGTGGTCCAAAATCCCGAAGATGAAACGCAATATGGCATTCAAATCACAGGTGTGCCGACTTCTATTTGCAAACAAGTCGGTGATGGATTAAAACAAACGGTCGCCGTTTATGTTGGTAATGAAGATTATAATTCTGATACTGAAACTGACCCATGTGATGAATCGGATAACAATACAATGGAGTTTTATTTTGATAAAAATATTATATTAAATGATAATGTTGATGAAAGTGATTCTAACCCTAGGACAGAAACAACAATGGAAACAACTCAGACTGTTGTAGTATATAATACAGAACCATATTCAGCCAGATTAGGGTGTACATCGAATGCAGATTGTGGAGAATGCGCCTATTGTCGAACAGATAGTTGGGCAAATGACTGTGTGTCTTATCTGCAAAGTGATAATATGCCATGTGATGGTGGACGAGGTCTTTGTGCGGATCGCGGTGGGAATCAATCAGTATGTGTCATACCGGGAACATGTTCCACAAATTCAGATTGTAATAGCTATGGTAGTAATTATTATTGTGGCATGGTTACAAATGATACATGGTCATTAGAAGTAACAAACAATTATCAATGTACAAAACTTAGTTTTATAAATCTTGAGATTAATGGACACGATGTTTTTGTTTCAACTAGAACTATATTACTAGGATATGGAGAATTTTATAACTCTACCAGTGCCCAAAATGCTTGTGCAAGAATGGATATGAATGTAGTTAATCCTACTGTTTTGTGCGAAAATTATACTCCTTCCGGTTGGCAGGAAGGAGTTTGTGCGGGGGCCTTTATTGTTTGTTCCAAAGAAAACATTCAATAACAAAATTGATTTATCCATACAAACACCCCCTTGGCAATAACTCGGCCAAGGGGGTACCTTTATGAAATACCCTTAAAAACGCTTATTTCTTTTTTGTTCCGCATCCACATCCCGGCATGACAATCCCCCTCCTTTCATCCCTATATGAATCAGGTGGGCATTAAAAATTGCCTTGTCAACTATCCTTAATTATGCTAGGTTGAATATATGAAAAAAATACTGATAACTCTTTTAATGGCGTGTTTGTGTGGGTGTTCGGCCAAAAATGTATTGACTGATTACCGTTTTCAAACACAAACCGTACCGCCCTTTGTCGTGGCCAGTTGGTTTAAAGTTGATGCCGTTGGGCAACCTATTCGTATTTATATTGAGGGTGATGGCAACGCCTTTGACGGACGCGGTTATCCGACCGATAATCCTACTCCTAAAAGCACATTTTTACGAGAAATTGCCGCCAATGATCCGAATCCGAATGTGGTGTATTTAGGGCGTCCTTGTCAATATTTACAGGCAGGGGCTTGTTCCGAATCCGTTTGGACAAATGGACGTTTTTCCGAAGAAGTTATCGGCTCTATGGAAAAGGCGGTGTTCAATTTAATGAAAAAAGCCCGTGCGAGCAAGGCCATTTTAATCGGCTATTCGGGTGGCGCCCAAATTGCGGGTCAAATTGCCGTTCGCAATCCCGAAAAAATATCCTATATCATTACTCTGGCCGGTGTCTTAGATCACAAAGCATGGAGCGATTATCATGGGGATGAACCATTAACTCAATCATTAAATTTGGCCGATAAAAAATCGGATTTTGATAAAATTCCTCAGCACCATTTTGTTGGGGCAAAAGATGACGTCGTTCCGCCGGAATTAACGCAAGAATTTATCGCTTCAGATGATAAAATAACGGTTGTACCCAAGGCATCCCATAATAAAGGGTATGAAAAAATAATGACAACGCTTTATCAAATGGGGATGGCAAAATGACAACTGTTTGGGTTTTAGCCGACGACCGAGCCGGTAACGTCAATCAATTACTCGGTATTGCCGAGGCTTTAAACACGCCGTACATACGCAAAGACATTCGGTATGACAAATGGGTGCGTTTACCCAATTTTTTGCGTGGTGCCTCTTTAATCGGCTTAACAGCAGAGTCTAAAATCAATTTAACCGCTCCATGGCCGGATGTGGTCTTAAGTGCCGGCCGACGGTCTTTTCCCGTTGCCAGATGGATTAAGCGCCAATCACAGGGGAAAACAAAAATCGTTCAACTGATGAATGTCGGATTTGCCGGTTTTAACGAAGCAGATTTAATGGTTATTCCCAAGCATGATTCTTATTCGGGGTGTGCCAAAAATGTCTTACGGGTATCTGGGGCTCCTCATCGCATTACCCCCAAAAAACTACAAGCAGAATATAAAAAATGGTCTGAGCAATTTGGTCATTTTCCAGCCCCTACCCTCAGCTTAATTGTCGGTGGTGCCACAAAGGACAAACCCTTTACAACCGATATGGCCCATCAATTAATGGATGGGGTAAAGGCTTTAAATCCGGCCTCTGTGTTGGTAACAACGTCCAGACGAACTCCATCTGATGTGATAGAGGTTATTCGCTCTCGATTACCTGAAAAATCCTATCTGTATCAATTTGGGGATAGTGGCGATAATCCATACTTTGGATTGTTGGCTCATGCCGATACAATTGTGGTAACCGGCGATTCTATTTCTATGTGTTCGGAATGTTGTGCCACAAAAGCGGAGGTTTACATTTTTGCCCCGGATGAAATGATGAGCGAAAAACATAAGCGTTTTCATCAAGAATTATACAAAAGCGGATATGCTGTACCTTTAGGACAAAAAAGAACGACAGAAAAACCGAATACGCCCTTCAATCCCGCTTATATAATTGCAGAAAAAATAGAAACTCTCGTATCCCAATAGAAATCCCACCAATTGGTGGGTATTTTTTTAAGTAATTTCAGTAATTGCCCGAATATTCCCATTACGATTAATCTGCACTACTCTCAGCTTATCACGCATTTCCTTTAGGGTTTTTTCTCGGTCCGTTGTCGGATACGAGTGCAAAATACGCCCCAAGAATGCTTTATAAGCCGCTTCCGGATTTTCTGCGTGAATAGTGGCAAAACAGTTTTTATGACCAGATCCCATTAATTCCCACAAAGCCCCGGCATTTGAGGTAGAAATTTCTCCACCGATAATAGCATCAGGTGTAAAACGCACAGCCAAGTCAATCACTTGACGATAATCAAATGTGTTGGTTAACTGCGTACGTGGCAACACAATATGTACCCTGTTTTTATGTGGAACAATCAACTCTCTGGTATCTTCAATCGTTAAAATACGTTCATGTTCGTCCAATAAGGTAATTAAGTTATTTAAAAATGTTGTTTTACCAGTTGCCGTTGCCCCACTGACCAAAATATGGTCGCCTCGTTTAATGGACAACAATAACCGCTCATACGGATCATCCGGATCTTCAACGTTTTGTAATTTATTCAACCGTTTTAAACGACCGCCTTTTTCAAGACCGAAATCGCTCATATTAATAGATAAATTTTCACTGTACACACGAATAGCAAGAGCAACACCGCCCAAAATTTCATCTGTGGTATCGTATTGAATATTTTTGCCAGCAATACCGGAAAAACGATGCCCCCCCGGCAACGTTGCATAAACGGTTGGCGTTCCAGCCGCCGGATTAAACATAAAGTCATTGCTGTTGGCAATAATATACATGATATTATTTAAATATTCACGTGTCAGCTTAGGATCTTCACGGTAATGCCATGGATACGCATATTTACCACGCAACCGCAACCAAATACCCCCAGGGGAATCTACGGCAACCTCTTCCACATTATCTTGCGTATACCAAAAGGATAACGGCCGTAAGGCAGATTCTAAAACCCGATATGTTTCAACAGTAGATTCTGCCATTACGCCTTTTCCCCTTTAAAACATTTTACCTGAACTTTTTGAAGCTTTTGGTAAAACCGGTTTTGACACACGATTAGCCAAATCACTTCCTACCTGAGCGTTATTTTGAGAAGCAACCGGTGCTATATTTGCAGAACTTTGTACCGGTTCGGCATAATCATTTTGATCTATGACCAAATCGTCTTCACCGTACAATACGCCTTCGTTTGCCAATTGTTCTTCATAGGCTGTTTGGTCAACCGTATAGCCCCCTCCGACACCTTCTCCATAATAGGCATCTTCCGGATTATAATAGGCATCGGTTGCAGCATTACCTTGCGTTCCACCAGCAGCAATTTGTTCGGATGGTGTTCCTCGTTTATCAATCCAACTACCGCCACCGGTTCCTTGAGCTGCTTTAGAATCCGGACCGAATTGAGCTTCATAATCACGTTCGTCTTCCACTTCGGAACGCAACCACAAATCTTCATTAGAAAATACCGTTATACGCGTTCCGGCCGGTACAAATACAACTGGTGGAATTTCCGTTGCGGCATCAATCAATTGTTGGAAGATTTGATCCATGTTATCACGGAATGTTTCACGTGCATCCTGAGCCGCTTTAGAGGCATCACTTTGCGTCGTTGTATCCGTTTCATTATTGGTTTCAACCGGATCATACCGAGCAGCCATATAGGTAATCAAAGAGGTAACAGAAGAACTTAAAATCGGTTTACCGTATTTAGCTAACAGTTGCTCATCTAAGTAAGCAGCGACACCACCACGACCTTGAGCATCACCCGATGTTGCCGTAAAGGCAAATGCACCTCCATCTGGACGAATCAAGCGTTCCCAACTGATTTCCATTTTAGCCACATGATTTTCACCGGCATTACCGGACATTTTACCAATAATCCGAGAACCGGCTGGAATCATGATATTACGTCCTTCTTCCGAATAAATATGGCGTTCTACAATGGCCGTAACCGGTACATCAGTATAACGAGAGTCAATAGAACGAACCAAAACCGCCGGTATGGCTTTATCTTTTAAGATAACATTGGTCATCTTAACCGGCCATGAAGATACAACCCGCCCCCAAGACCAATGTTCATCTTGTTTTTTCTTGGCTCTGGCCAACAACTTACCAGCTGGACGAATGGCATTTTTAATACCACCTTTCATGCCTTGACGTTTTTGAGCCAATAATTGTTGCATTTGCTCAACCTGAGCCGGATCTACCGGCATTTTTTGAGATAAATTCGGACGTGTTCTACCACTGCCATCTGAACCGACACCAGCAGTTAATACCTTGTTAGATAATGAATATGGACGACCATCTTGTCCCATATATCCGACAACGGTACCATCTTCAGCCACTAAAGACCCATTAGAGTCAATTGTATATGCTTTTTGACCAATAAAGATTCTACGACCTGAAGTACTCGTGCCACTGCCTAATCCTGTACGAGTTCCATTTCCTAAAGCCGCTAAATTAATGCCACATTTGGCAAGTTTCGGACCTGTCCCAGAAATATCGCCGGCATAGACGCCATTTTTATCCCGCAACGTACCATCACTGGCGATTGTGGCAAATAATTCGCCATTCAAATCCACGATAGAACCATCAGCCATCACTGACGCTATTTTCTTAAAAGTGCGTTTGTCAACGACATCACAGCCCACCAAGAATCCTAAATTACCCAAAGATTCTACTTTTCCGATAACGTTATCGTTCATATCAACCAAGGTATTATCTGGCAATAACTTATAAAGCGGATTACCATCTTTATCATAGAAAATCCCTGTTTTCGGATCAAACCAACCTACAACTTCCCCTGTTTTCGGATCAATTAAATTATTTTTTTCATCCAACCAGAATAATTCTTCACCATTCGGACCACGAATAATTTTACGTCCTGATAACACATTCAAATCTTCAATTGGCTTACCGTCCACCCCTCGAATAACATCATCTTCGCCCAACTTGGCAATGACCTCACCTGTAACCGGATCTACAATATCCCCGTTTGGTTTGACTTTAAATAAGGCATCTCCTTTCGGATTATAGTATGTGCTACCCCGATCAAATGTACCAGCAATTGTGCCGTCTTCATTGAATTTAATTTCTTCATCAGCCAACGATACCACACGTCCGATTGTTTTTCCGTCATTATCTACAGCCGTTTTACAATCGCCAACAACTTTACCAATGGCCACACCGCCGGCATTTACAATTGTACCATCAAACTTACTGCGTCCCAACATTTCACCTTTAGGCGAAATAATCGGACCACGTTGAATGACACATCCCATACGTGCGCCACCATTATCCACGACATCGCCCTTCATATCAACACATCCGATGTTGTTGCCTTGAGCATCTACAACCATCCCGTTTGGCAAAGAACGACCGATAAAATCACCATTTGAGGATAAAGCCGGTCCCGTAATTGTAATGCGGCCAATTTGCTCACCACTTTTGTTCACGGCAAATCTATCCACCAAAATATGACCGATTAAGCTGCCTTTACCATTGACAATCTGACCATCTGGTGTGGTTTGTCCCAATACATTACAGCTATTGGTAATCAATCCATCTGGAACCAAAGCCCCATGAATTTTTAAGAAATTATTCCCTTTAACCGTACCATTGCTGGCAATTGTACCTTTTACCGTACCACCAACAGACATAACCGTTCCGTCTCCGGTCAAAGCCCCCAATTCATCACCATTGTAGTCTGTTGCAACACCAAACGGCATAACAACCCCGTCTATTGGATTTTTTGTACCCAACACAGATCCGTCATCAATAACTTTATGCGTGCGTTTTTCCGATGCATCTACAACGCCACCATCCATTGTGGTACGACCCAAGACACGCCCTTTATCCAAATGAACGGCAAGACCTTGTTTGGCAACAGCACCAACATACGGCATTGTTGTATACGTCATCCGTTCCACAATACCACTGGCCGTTCCATCCGGTAAAACGCGTCCCATAACAGCATCTTTATCACCTAAGACAGCACCATCTGCTGCAACAACACCAACAGTAAAGCCATCATCTGTTAAAACAACACCTGTCGGCATTTCACCGCCAGCCCAATCCGTTTCATTGGTTAAAGCTGATCCAAATGTTTGATTAGCAACAGCCGAACCACCAGCACCAATAATAGCAACACCGCCTTCGGACATACCAATCACATTGCCATCTCGACCGATATATGATACCGGTTGCATCAAACGACCAATAATATCATTGTTAATATCCAAAATAGCCTTAGATGCCATTGTTTTACCCGTCATACGACCTTCAGCAAAAATTTGACCGTTTGACATGGCTTGACCTAACACAGCCAATACATTGGATACCGGTACACCACTACCGACCATGCCACCAATGAATTGTTTTGTTAATCCAACAGCTAATCCGTTCATCATCAAATGTCCCAATGGTTTAGCATCTTGCACATTCGCAATTGTTCCGTTTGGAGCCACTTGCCCGATAACCGTACCGGATGTAAAGTCATTTACAAAATCAAAACCACTTAATAAGCGACCGGTCCATTTACCCTCTTGTACAACAGCGGTCGGAGAAATGGCTTTTCCTAAAACATCACCTTTCGTATTAATAATCATACCATTTGTGGACATAAATCCGAATGTTTTACCTGTATCATTAACAGCCGGCAATCCAAGCGGAACATAAAAACCAATTACCGTTCCATTATCGGCCAAGATACGACCATCTAAAGAAACACGTCCAATTGTTTGATTAGCATTTTCAACAGTTCCATCATAACGGGTCCAACCGATAAAATTACCATTTGTATCCAATCCGATACCCGCATTCAAACGCTGACCAGCAATATTTTGTTCCACATTATATAAATACGGAGAGGCTTTAAATGATCCGACAACAGCATTGTTTTCACCCAACACTCTGGCATTTGGAGCAATTGTACCGACAAAAACACCCTTGCTGTTTACAGCTGTGCCACGTGGTACTAATGTACCCAAAATACGATTGGTGTGATCAATAACCGTTCCATTCATCAAAACTTGCCCACTGATATTCGTTTTACCAGTTAATTCGCCTTTGAAAGACAACCAACCGATTGTCGTACCAGCAGCATCCACAAACGGTCCCACACGCATTGTCTTACCCAAAAGTTCGCCATTGGCCCCTAAAATCAATCCAAAAGCATTAGCGCTCCCCAATCGGCGACCGTTTTTATCCGTCACTACGCCAGTCGGAGATACATTGCCGATAAATCCATCTGTTCCCATCGCCAACATAATATCGGATAACACACCACCCAAAACTGTACCGTTATTAGATATTGCCAATCCATTACCCAAAACACGGCCAATAACAGTTTGAGAGCTGGACAACACTTCACCTTTTACAGATACGGTACCAACAACTTCACCAATGGCAGATACAACCGTTCCTTGCGGAATTTTAACCCCGATAACACGCCCTGTTTTATCCACAACAGACCCATCAGCTCTAATGGCGCCAGCCAAAGTACCCGAAGCATCATTTAAAACGCCGTCAAATTGCATCACACCGATTAAATGACCATCCATTCCCATAAAGGAGGTTTTGTCTGCGATTAAGGCACCGATAATTTCGTTTTTATCACCGCTAACGGCCGTCATATCCGGTAAAATTTTGGCAAATTTATCCCCTGCCGTATTAATTGCTGCACCATTTTGTCTGGAATAACGCCCTAATACCAACCCTTCCGGTGAGAAAATAACACCTTCTGGTGGAATAAAGGCAACAATGTTTCCTTTATCATCAACGACACGACCATCGGCTAAGATTGTACCAATTTTATTGCCAGCACTATCAAAAACTTCATTACCAACAATCACCCAGTCTGTCGGATTGCCGTTTTCATCCAAAACGACAGCACCTTTAGAAGTATCAATTAATTTTCCTAATGGTTTGCCCTCTAAATCCACAGCCGTTCCATCCGGATTTAAACATCCGATAACCTTACCGGTTTTATCTACAACTTTACCATCAATACGAGCACGACCAACAACTTTACCGGCATCATCAACAACAATACCTCGACCATTGACTCCACCGATAACAACATTTTGAGCATTCACAACCGTTTTTTCTGGTGTAACACATCCAATATCCGTTCCCGTTGTATCCAATACACGACCACTTGGAGAAATCAACCCAAGTAAACGACACCCTTCGGCAATAGCTGTTCCACGAGGAATTACAACGCCAATTACACGATTTGATGAACTAATCACATATTTATCTGCCCGAACTTTGCCAATGACATCTCCCGTTGTTGTCATAACGGCACCGTTTGGATACACAGATCCCAACACTCGACAGCCGGAACCGATTACACGTCCCTTTGCCATAACGGCGCCAATTGGTTTTTTACCTGCGCTGACCGTTCCTCCGGCACTGATACATCCAATAACTTTACCTTGAGCATTAACAGCTTTACCTTCAGAATTGACAAATCCTAAAATTGTGCCGTTTTCACTGACAATGACTCCTTGTTCAACAACG
>JAFXFY010000212.1 GCA_017513365.1 Alphaproteobacteria bacterium
AAACCTTTACGGGCACCGTGTGTGGAGTTAAAGTATTCCATAACGGTTAAGCCTTCTTTAAAGTTGTGTAATCGGTGTTTCGATAATTTCACCTGACGGTTTAGCCATCAAACCACGCATACCGGCCAACTGTCTCATCTGAGCGGCACTACCACGAGCACCAGAGTGAGCCATCATGTAAACTGAGTTTACTGGTTTACCAACTTCTGTTTTGGAAATTTCTTTCATCATGGCATCGGCAATGGCGTCTGTACAACCGGCCCAAGCGTCAACAACTTTGTTGTATTTTTCCAAATGAGTAATTAAACCATCTTGATATTGACGTTCAAATTCATTTGTTTTCTTTTTCGTTTCGGCAAGCAATGTTTTCTTAGCTTCCGGCACAATCAAGTCATCTTTACCGAAAGAAATACCGGCCAAAGCAGCTTGTCTATATCCTAAACCCATAATCTTATCAGCAAAGATACAAGTAGCTTTTTGTCCGCAATGACGGTAAACGGCATCAATAATGTCGGAAACTTCTTTCTTACGGATTAAACGGTTCATCAAGCTAAACGGAATTTTGGCGTGATCCGGCAATACAGCAGACAATTTCACACGACCCGGCGTTGTTTCCACAACACGTGTACGTTTTTCACCATTGTCTTCCATGATTGTCAAACGCACTTTAATTTTAGCATGCAAAGAAACTAATTTGTTATACAAAGCATGTTCAATTTCTTGCGGACCAGAGAACACCATACCTTCACCTGGTTCACCCTCACGTTCCATAGACAAATAGTACAAGCCCAAAATAACGTCTTGTGTCGGCACAATAATCGGTTTACCAGAGGCCGGAGACAAAATGTTGTTTGTGGACATCATCAAAACACGAGCTTCTAATTGAGCCTCAGTTGACAACGGTACGTGAACGGCCATTTGGTCACCGTCAAAGTCGGCGTTAAAAGCTGTACAAACCAGTGGGTGTAATTGAATGGCTTTACCTTCAATCAACACCGGTTCAAAGGCTTGAATACCCAAACGGTGCAATGTCGGCGCACGGTTGAGCAATACCGGATGTTCACGAATAACTTCGGACAAGATATCCCATACTTCCGGACGTTCTTTTTCCACCATTTTTTTGGCGGCTTTAATCGTGCTGGCAAAACCATATTGTTCCAATTTGGAATAAATAAACGGTTTAAATAATTCTAAGGCCATCCGTTTCGGCAAACCGCATTGGTGCAATAACAATTCCGGACCCACTGTAATAACGGAACGACCGGAATAGTCCACACGTTTACCCAGCAAGTTTTGACGGAAACGACCTTGTTTACCTTTTAGCATATCGGACAAAGATTTCAGCGGACGTTTGTTAATACCGGCAACGGCACGACCACGACGACCATTATCAAACAAAGCATCAACAGATTCTTGCAACATACGTTTTTCGTTGCGGATAATAATTTCCGGAGCACGCAATTCCAACAAACGTTTTAAACGATTGTTACGGTTAATCACACGGCGATACAAATCGTTCAAGTCAGATGTAGCAAAACGACCGCCATCTAATGGAACCAACGGACGCAATTCCGGTGGAATAACCGGCAATACATCCAAAACCATCCATTCCTGACGAGAACCGGATTCTAAGAAAGATTCAACCAATTTTAACCGTTTTACGATTTTTTTGCGTTTCAT
>JAFXFY010000213.1 GCA_017513365.1 Alphaproteobacteria bacterium
CGATGAATGGCCCCATCAACGCCGCCACCTCCTAATAAACTGTTATTTGCTGCATTAACAATGGCATCAACTTTTAATTTTGTAATATCGGTAACAATCACTTCAAATTCCATATTTTATAGTCCTTTTATCATCTACCTTTTGATAAGTTCAATTGTTTTTTCATATATCCATAATACATGGCAGCGGTTTTATGAAAGGTTTCAAATACTTTTTCATCACCATTTTTATAGGAAACACCTTTAAATTCACAAGGAACATAACCGGCTTTTTCAATAGTGTGTTTTACGGCATCATGACATGGATTTTTTAAATACACACGGCGGACAATTTCTGTTGCACCATTCTCAAATAACATTTTTTCAACAGCTTTGGCTGCATCTTGCATATAACCTTTTCCGGTGGCTTCCTCTGCTGTCCAAAAGCCTGTTTCAACCATTGTACCGGCTGTTTTTAACCGGACACATCCAACACAAGTATCAGACCCTTTCGGATACATATAGTAAGTGGCACTATCGCCGTTTTTTGCTTGGTCTAACCATTCGTTCATAACATTTTTAGCTTGAATAACATTTTTGATTTTTTCAAAATCACTTAAAACACGCAACCGTGTTTTGTTTCGTTTAATCATTTCTACAAAAACTCTGGCTTTTTTAACGTCAGAATCTGTTTCGGATACATTTGTATCCTTAAAATCCAGTTGTAAATCTAACAATTGCCCAGTTATCTTTGACTCAAATCTCATATGATCTCACTGTGTATCCTCAATTATATCATGAAATTAATTAAGTGTCAAATTATACTGTTTTTGTTGTCACCTTTGTCATAAACCGAGAGCTATTGACAATAACTCTTTTGTGGGTTGCTTCTGCAATTTTTGCTACAGTGTCATAGGCGGTGATGTGAAAGGTTAATTCCCGTCCGTTAACGGCAATTAATTCACTTTCACACACGACCTCTATTCAAATTGGGGAGGCAGATAAATGTTTCATCTCAATAAATGTACCAACTGTATCACATCCCTCATCCATAAACGGTAAAACACTTTGCCAAGCACATTTTTCCATTTTTGCAATTAGGGCTGGGGTTCCCAGAACATCAGCTCCTCCGCTTTGGAGCGTTTTTGCGGTATATTCCGGTAAAACGATAAACTTTTCTGAATATTTTATACCAACTGTAAGAGGCTGTATCATTTTGGCAACTCCTATAATTTTATTTCCGAATATGTGCAATATCAGATTGAATCGGTCCTAAATTATTATGGGTGATTTTTTTTGCGTGAGGGGTTAAAGGAGAATTTTCCTTAAATTGAGTATATCCCCCATAAATACCACTGATAATGCTGATTGTTATGACAGTTATCAAAAAAGTTTTATCTATATTTATCTTTTGGGATATTTGCTTGGTATCGGACATATTATCCTCCTTTTTTTATATAGTTTTTTATACCACTTTTTTTTATGTGAAACAAGAAATAAAAAAGTTTTTCTTGAAGAAACTAAATTTATTCGTTATTTTTTTAGGATAGGTAGGATAAATGGAAAAAACGGATTTTGATGAAATTATTAGCTTGTTCAAGGGGAACAAATGGCCTTGGTTTATGGGGCAGAGGATTTTTCTACCGAATTTATAGGGATGTTTGACTTAATTAATAATCCGACAAAATCTGTTCATATTATTGAAGGGGGCGACCATCATTTTGTCGGTCTGTTAGAAGACTTTATTGCTTTGCCGGAAAAGTATTTGATATTTTCCTAAAAATATATTGATTTTTTATAAAAATTATCGTACAACACCCAAAAAGGAGTTTGTAAAAATGCGTGTATTTCCCCTGATATTCTTGTCGTTGTTTGCTTTAACCGGATGTGATAACCCGACAACATCTTTGACCATTGTTCATACAAACGATGTGCATGCTCATTTATTGCCATCGGATTTAAAATTACAAGATTGCGAAGCCGGTCAAGCAAATTGCTATGGTGGATTTGCTCGTATTAAGTCGGTTATAGATGGTATACGAGAGTCTTCTGAGAATACGATTGTATTAGATGCCGGTGATCGTTTTTCGGGTACGGTTTTTTATACATTAAACAAATCTCAAGATATTACACCACTTACGCAACAAATGGGATATGATGTTTTAACACTGGGGAATCACGAATTTGATGATGGCCTAGAGGAATTGGCTCAGTTTGCTCAAGGTATATCGGCACCGATTGTATCGGCAAATGTGTCTTTTCCAACGCATCCGATATTGGATAAACGAATTGTCCCATCGGTTATTTTAAACAAAAATGGTTTAAAAATAGGTGTTATTGGGGCTTTAAGTGAAGAAACTAAGGTGGAATCCGCTAAAGCTAAGGATGCCGATATTACCGCTGTTATCCCGGCTGTGCAACAAGAGGCACAAGCCCTAACAAAACAAGGGGTAAAGGTGTTAATTGCCTTAACTCATATTGGGATAGAAGAAGATAAAAAATTGGCGTTAGCTGTTCCTCAGTTAGATGTGATTGTCGGGCACATACCCATACTTTATTATCAAATGACATAAATGAAACAACGGCTTATGGACCATATCCAATTGAAATTTCACATGGGTCAGAGGATAAAACGTTAATCATTACCTCGGGTATTGCGGGGCATCATTTGGGTATTTTAAATACGACTTTTGATAAAAAAGGGCGCATTACAACTTATGCAGGTGATACGGTTCGGTTGGATGATACGGTTGTACCGGATGAGATGATGACTCAAAAAATTGCGTTGGCTCAAAAAGGTATTGATAAAATTATCAATGAACCGATTATAAATATAACGCAAGATATTCATTTAACCAATCACGGACGTTTTTGTTCCGAATCGTGTTATGTTGGAGAGTTTTTAACACACATGTTGAAACAATTTGCTACAGATGCCGATATTGCTTTGTTAAATGCCGGTGGCATCAGAGCGGGTATGCCCAGCGGACAAATAGCCTTTAAGCATATTGCATCGGCTTATCCGTTTGATTCCAAAGGCGTACTTGTCAAAATGACGGGACAAGAATTACTTGATTATATTGAATTCGGCCTCAAAGATTATATCCCAAACGACAGAACAAATGCCTTTTTACAAATTGCCGGCGGACAATATACGTTTGATGCGGTAACAAAACAAGTAACCTCTCTGACCATTGCGGAAAAACCGGTACAGTCTAATGCCTCTTATTTTGTTATACTCCCATCTTTTTTGGCCGAAGGCGGTGATGGTTTTCCCAAAAAATCCGTTC
>JAFXFY010000214.1 GCA_017513365.1 Alphaproteobacteria bacterium
GGGGGGGTATGTCAAGCATTTTTTTACTCCTTTTCAAAAAAAATATTTTCAAAAAAAACTTGCATTGATTGAAATTTTATTGCATATTTTAACCAACTGTTAATAATTTGAGCATATTTTAAATTTAATTGCAATATAAAAATTAAAAGGAATTAAAAAAAATGGCAAAAGACAGCGCTAGCTTGATTTTATCACAAAATATTCGTAAGTATCGCAAGTTAAAAAAGATTACACAAGCGCAACTGGCACAGCGAATCCATAAAACTGTTGAAATGGTGTGTCAACTTGAAAATGGCATCTCCAGTACAAAAATTTCTACCGTTAATGAAATTGCCGATGTATTGGGTGTTGAGGTCTATCAGTTGTTTTTAGAGGCGCCATTGCTTACCATTGAAGATTTATCATCCGATTTGGTGGAAATTATGCATGAACTTCAAGATCAAAATCCCGAATATGTACGTGCGATTCGCAATTTGATAAAAGCACCAAGGGATTAATGGAGAAGATTTGTTTAATTGTTTTACAAAAGAACAGCTTAATAAAATGGCTGTCTTTTTATTATATATAGTGTGTAAATAATGAAAAATTACTGTCTTTTTATTCAAAAAAGTTCTTGACTTAATGACAAAAATATGCTTTAATAAGCGTACTTTAGAAAACGATTCGTCCCATTTTTGGGTATTTTAAAGTGAAGTTGTTTAACAAAGTAGTCAATGAAATCAATAAGTTAATTTGATGGATTTGAAATTTCGTGCTTTTGACCGCCTGAAATAGGTTGTTGAAAGATTTTTTGTAATAGGTAGATAAAAAGGAATAAATTAATGCCTACAATTAACCAATTAATCCGCAAACCGCGGAAAGCCAAAGTGGCCAGAGATAAAGTGCCAGCTTTGCAAGAATGCCCTCAACGTCGTGGGGTTTGTACACGTGTTTAAACAACAACACCGAAAAAACCGAACTCTGCTTTGCGTAAAGTAGCTCGTGTTCGTTTAACGAATGGATTTGAAGTGACTTGCTACATTCCTGGTGAAGGTCACAACTTACAAGAACACTCAGTCGTTATGATTCGTGGCGGTCGTGTAAAGGACTTGCCTGGTGTTCGTTATCATATTATCCGTGGTACGCTTGATACTCAAGGCGTTGCTAAACGTAAACAAAGCCGTTCTTTATACGGTGCTAAACGCCCTAAATAGGAGAGTGAATTATGTCTCGTAGACACGCAGCAGTAAAACGTGAAGTGACACCGGATGCCAAATATGGCAACGTTGTCGTTATGAAATTTATGAACAGCTTAATGTACGATGGTAAAAAATCCATTGCTGAAGCTGTTGTTTATGGTGCTTTTGACAGATTAGAAGCCGCTATCAAAAAACCGGCTTTAGAAATCTTTACAGAAGCTTTGAACAATGTGAAACCTCAAGTGGAAGTTCGTTCTCGTCGTGTTGGTGGTGCAACTTACCAAGTTCCGACAGAAGTTCGTCCGGATCGTCAACAAGCTTTAGCCATTCGTTGGATTATTGCCGCCGCTCGTGGTCGCAGTGAAAAAACAATGGAACAACGTTTGTTCGGCGAATTGCAAGATGCTTATAACAATCGTGGTAATGCCATCCGTAAACGTGAAGATACACACCGTATGGCTGATGCTAACAAAGCTTTTGCTCACTTTAAATGGTAGGGGGAACACATGGCTCGTACAACACCGATTGAAAGATATCGTAACATTGGTATTATGGCTCACATTGATGCCGGTAAAACAACAACAACTGAACGTATTTTGTACTATACCGGTAAAACTCATAAAATTGGTGAAACACATGATGGTGCTTCAACAATGGACTTTATGGCTCAAGAACAAGAACGTGGTATTACAATTATGTCCGCTGCTACAACGGCTTTTTGGAAAGACCACCGCATTAACATCATTGATACACCGGGACACGTTGACTTTACAATTGAAGTTGAACGTTGTTTGCGTGTATTAGATGGTGCTGTTGCTGTTTTTGACGGCGTTGCCGGTGTGGAACCGCAATCCGAAACAGTGTGGCGTCAAGCCGATAAATACCGTGTTCCGCGTATTTGCTTTGTGAACAAAATGGACCGTATCGGTGCTAACTTTTATCATGCCGTTGATACAATTCGTGAACGCTTGGGCGCTCGTCCGCTCGTTATGGCTTTGCCGGTTGGTGAAGAATCCAACTTGGCCGGTATCGTTGATATCTTAAAACAAAAAGCCATTATCTGGCATTCCGAAGACTTGGGTGCAACGTTTGAAGAACAAGAAATTCCGGCTGATTTAAAAGATAAAGCCGAACAATACTACAACGAATTGGTTGAAATGGCTGTTGAAATGGATGATGCGGCTATGGAAGCTTATTTGGAAGGTAATTTGCCGGATATGGACACATTGAAAAAATGTATCCGTAAAGGGACAATTGAACAAAAATTCGTTCCGGTCTATTGTGGTTCTGCTTTTAAAAATAAAGGTGTCCAACCCTTGTTAGATGCCGTTGTGGATTATTTACCGTCTCCGTTGGATCTTCCTCCGACAGAAGGGATTAATCCGAAAGATGACTCTATGGTAAAAGTTGAATCTCGTGATGATGCACCGTTCGCTGGTTTAGCATTTAAAATCATGAATGACCCGTTCGTCGGTTCCGTAACCTTCGTTCGTGTTTACCAAGGTGTTGTTGAATCCGGTTCCTATGTGTTGAACTCTGTAAAAGAAAGCAAAGAACGCGTCGGTCGTATGTTGTTAATGCATGCCAAAGAACGTGAAGAAATCAAAGAAGCCCGTGCTGGTGACATTGTTGCTTTCGTTAGCTTGAAAGATACAATGACAGGGGATACGTTGTGCGATACAACCAAACCGGTTATTTTGGAAAAAATGGATTTCCCAGATCCGGTTATTGAAATCGCCGTTGAACCAAAAACAAAAGCTGATATTGAAAAAATGGGCTTGGCTTTGAACCGTTTGGCAATGGAAGACCCGTCTTTCCGTGTAACAAGCAATACCGAAACAGGTCAAACTGTTATTAAAGGTATGGGTGAATTGCACTTAGACATTATTGTTGACCGTTTAAAACGTGAATTCAAAGTTGACGCTAACGTCGGTGCTCCTCAAGTGGCTTACCGTGAAACAATTTCAAAAGAATACGATGTTGACTATACCCACAAAAAACAATCTGGTGGTTCTGGTCAATTCGCACGTGTTAAAATTAAATTCACACCACTTGAACCGGGTTCAGGTTTCGTATTTGAAAACACAGTTGTGGGTGGTACAGTTCCGAAAGAATATGTGCCGGGCGTTGAAAAAGGTTTGCGCGCTTCTTTGGAAAGCGGTGTTATCGCCGGCTTCCCTTGCACAGACTTCAAAGCCAATCTCTATGATGGTGCATATCACGATGTTGACTCTTCAACAATGGCCTTTGAAATTGCCGCTCGTGCAGCCTTCCGTGAAGGTATCGCCAAAGCTGGTCCGAAATTGTTAGAACCGGTTATGAAAGTTGAAATCGTTACACCGGAAGATTACATGGGTGACATTATTGGTGATTTGAACAGCCGTCGTGGTCAAGTATCCGGTATGGATCAACGTGGTAATGCCCGCGTTATCGATGCCACAGTTCCTTTGGCCAACATGTTCGGTTATGTGAACACATTGCGTTCCATGAGCCAAGGTCGTGCCCAATACTCAATGGTATTCTCGCACTATGCAGATGTTCCGCAAATGATTGCAGATGAAATCAAAGCAAAAGTAGCAGGTTAAGAAAGGTAATAAAATGGAAAACCAAACAATTAGAATTAGATTAAGAGCGTTTGATCACCGGTTGTTGGATCAATCAACCCGTGAGATCGTCAATACGGCAAAACGCACAGGTTCCGAGGTCGTTGGCCCGATTCCTTTGCCGACTCGTATTGAAAAATTTACAGTGAACCGTTCTCCGCACGTCGATAAGAAGTCCAGAGAACAGTTTGAAATTCGTACCCACAAGCGGGTGCTCGACATTATTGATCCGACACCTCAAACGGTTGATGCCCTGATGAAATTGGACCTCGCCGCCGGTGTAGATGTTGAGATTAAAATATAAGGAAAGAAAAACATGCGTACAGGTTTAATCGCTGAAAAAGTCGGCATGATGTCTTTGTTCCAAGATAACGGTACTCAATTACCGGTAACTGTCTTAAAAGTTGACAGCACGGTTGTTGATGTCCGCACCATGGAACGTGATGGTTATGTCGCATTACAATTGGGCGCTGGTAAAGCAAAAGTGAAAAACGTTGCTAAGCCTCAATTGGGTCACTTTGCAAAAGCTAAAGTTGAACCGAAAAAAACATTGGTGGAATTCCGTGTCTCTGACGATTGCGTTGTTCCGGTCGGTACAGAATTGTCCGCCAGCCACTTTGTGGTCGGTCAATTGGTTGACGTATCCGGTGTTTCTATCGGTAAAGGCTATGCCGGTGTTATGAAAAAATACCACTTCGGTGGTGATAACGCTACTCACGGTGTATCCAGAACTCACCGCGCCGGTGGTTCCACAGGTCAACGTGAATGGCCGGGTAAAGTTTTCAAAAACGTTAAAATGCCTGGTCAAATGGGTAACAAAAACGTGACAGCTCAAAATTTGGAAGTCGTTGCCATTGACGAAGAACGTAACTTAGTTATGGTCAAAGGTTCCGTTCCGGGTTTTGATTCTAACATCGTGACAATTACAGATGCCGTTAAGGCCACTAAACAAGCTGTCGGTCCAGTACCGGCCGGTGTGAAAACAGCTCAGGCTGCAGCTACTGCAGAACCAGCTGCCGAAGTGGTGTCTGAAACATCAGAAGTGAAGGAATAAGACAATGAAATTAGATGTTATCAATTTAGATAAAACAGCTGTCGGTTCCATTGAAGTTTCCGATGCAGTTTTCGGTGTCAACATTCGTGAAGACATCGTTGCTCGTGTTATTCAATGGCAATTAGACAAACGCCGTGCCGGCACTCACAAAACCAAAGATATCGGTGAAGTGAGCGGTTCCGGTAAAAAACCGTTTAAGCAAAAAGGAACAGGTCATGCCCGTCAAGGTCAAGATCGCGCTCCGCAAATGCGTCATGGTGGCGTTGCTTTCGGTCCAGTCGTTCGTTCTCACGCTTACAGCTTGCCAAAGAAATTGCGTGCTTTAGGTATGCGTATTGCTTTGTCTGCTAAAGCTAAAAACGGTAAATTGTTCATTTTGGACAATATGACTGCCACTGAGCCAAAAACAAAAGTTTTCAAACAAGCTTTTGAAAACAATGGTTGGAAATCCGTATTGTTTGTTGGTGGTGAAACCGTTGACAACAATTTCGCTTTGTCCGCCAGAAACATTGTCAATGTTGACGTGTTGCCGGCTCAAGGTGCTAACGTTTATGATATCGTTCGTCGCGACATCTTGGTATTATCCAAAGAAGCCGTGGCTCAATTGGAAGGACGTTTAAACAATGATTAAGAAAGCAACAAAAGCAACTGTAAGTGCAGCTTCTTACGATGTTATTCGTAAACCTGTCATTACAGAAAAAGCAATGAAGGGTGCTGAACACAGCCAAGTAACTTTTGAAGTAGCTATGAATGCAACAAAACCGCAAATCAAAGCCGCTGTAGAAGCTGTGTTTGGTGTTAAAGTTAAATCTGTGAATACTGTGCGTCAAGCCGGAAAAACAAAAATGTTCCGCGGGACAAAAGGTGTTCGCAATGAAGTGAAGAAAGCCATCGTAACTTTGGCCGAAGGTCAAAGCATTGATGTGACAGCGGGGATTTAATCATGGCATTAAAAACATATAAACCGACAACAAATGCAAACAGACACTTGGTTGGTATTGACCGTTCTGATTTGCACAAAGGTGCTCCTGTTAAGATGTTGACAGAAGGTCAATCTTCAACAGGTGGTCGTAATAATCATGGTCACATTACTTCTCGTCGTCGTGGTGGCGGTCATAAACAAGCTTACCGTTTGATTGACTTCAAACGTAAAAAATTGGATATGCCGGCAACAGTCGAACGTTTGGAATATGATCCGAACAGAACAGCATTTATTGCATTAATTAAATATGAAGACGGTCAATTGTCTTATATTTTGGCTCCGCAACGTTTGGGTGTGGGTGATACAGTTATCGCTTCTCAAAACGCTGACATTAAGCCGGGTAATGCAATGCCGCTCAAAAATATGCCGGTCGGCACAATTGTTCACAACATTGAATTACAAGCAGGTAAGGGCGGTCAATTGGCTCGTTCTGCCGGTTGTTATGCTCAATTAATCGGTAAAGATGCCGGTTATGCTCAAATTCGTTTGAGCTCGGGCGAATTACGCTTGGTTCGTGGTGAATGCTTTGCATCCATCGGTGCTGTTTCCAATCCTGACAATCAAAATACCGTATTGGCTAAAGCCGGTCGTGCCCGTTGGTTGGGTCGTCGTCCTGCCGTTCGCGGTATTGCTATGAACCCAGTGGATCACCCGCATGGTGGTCGTACAAATGGTGGTCGTCAACCGGTTTCACCATGGGGATGGCAAACTAAAGGTTTGAAAACTCGTAAAAACAAAAAGACGAACGGTTTGATTATCCGTAACCGTCATGATGCGAAGAAGTAAGGAGATTTAAATGACTAGATCCGTAAAAAAAGGACCATTTGTTGACGGATGCTTGCTGAAAAAAGCGGCAAAAGTTAAAGAATCCGGTCGTAACGAAGTAATCAAAACATGGTCAAGAAGATCTACAATTCTTCCTGATTTCGTGGGCTTGACTTTTGGTGTCCATAATGGTAAAAAGTTCATCCCTGTCTTGGTTACAGAACATATGATTGGCCATAAATTAGGTGAATTTTCACCGACCCGTACATTCCCGGGTCATACGGCTGCTGATGCAAAAGCTAAAAAACAAGGTAAGAAATAATGACGAAACAAGAAACAAAAACCGCTAAAGCCAGAGCACGCGCTATTCGTGTGTCTCCGCGCAAATTGAACTTATTGGCCGGTTCCATTCGTGGATTAAAAGCTGATAAGGCTATGGCTCAGTTGACTTTTTCTAAGAAACGTGTTTCTGAAGAAGTGAAAAAAGTTTTGCAATCGGCTATTGCTAATGCTGAAAACAACTTCGGTATGGATATTGACAATTTGGTGGTGTCCGAAGCCTATGTTGGTAAGGCTATGGTAATGAAAAGATTCGCTGCCGCGGCTAAAGGTCGTGCTTGCAGAATCATCAAGCCGTTTTCAAATTTGACAATTATTGTTGCCGAACAAGAAAAAACACTTGCAAAATCTAAAAAATCTGATAAAATAGTAAACTCAGAGAAAAAAACTGCTACAAAAAAGCAAGTTTCTAAAAAAGAAGGAGAATAACTAATGGGTCAAAAAGTTAACCCTACAGGATTACGTTTAGGTATCAACCGGACATGGGATTCCCGTTGGTTCGCTGATGGAAACTATGCCGATTTGTTGCATGCCGATATCAAAATCCGTGAATTTTTGATGAAAAAATTGGCCGCAGCCAGCATCTCTCACATTGTGATTGAACGCCCGGCTAAAAAGGCTATTGTTACAATTTACTGTGCCAGACCAGGTGTGGTAATTGGTAAAAAAGGTCAAGATATTGAAACATTGAAAAAAGAATTGACGGCTTTGTCCGGCGGTAATGAAGTCAATGTGAATATCGTCGAAGTCCGCAAACCGGAAATCAATGCTAAATTGGTTGCTGACAATATCGCTCAACAATTGGAAAAACGTATTTCTTTCCGTCGTGCGATGAAACGTGCTGTTCAATCAGCATTACGTCAAGGTGCCGAAGGCATTCGTATTAACTGTGGTGGCCGTTTGGGCGGTGCTGAAATTGCTCGCGTTGAATGGTATCGTGAAGGTCGCGTGCCTTTGCACACACTGCGTGCCGATGTGGATTACGGTGTATCAACAGCTAACACGACTTATGGTTCTATTGGTATCAAAGTTTGGATTTACAAAGGTGATATCCTGGCTCATGATCCGATGGCTCAAGATAAGCGTTTGTCAGCTCAACATTAAGAAGGGACATGAAAAATGTTAAGCCCAAAAAGAACAAAATATCGTAAAGCATTTAAGGGTCGTATCCATGGCGACGCTAAATCAGCTACGACATTAGATTTCGGAGCCTTCGGTTTGAAGGCTTTGGAACCGGAACGCATTACAGCTCGTCAAATTGAAGCGGCTCGTCGTGCGATTTCCCGTGCTATGAAAAGACAAGGACGTATGTGGATCCGTATGTTCCCGGACGTTCCTGTTTCCAAAAAACCACCTGAAGTTCGTCAAGGTAAAGGTAAAGGTAGCCCGGAATACTGGGTATGCCGTGTGAAACCGGGTCGTATCATTTTTGAAGCCGACGGTGTTTCAGAAGAAGTAGCGCGCGAGGCTTTCCGCTTAGCTTCTGCTAAGTTGCCGATTAAAACGCGTTTCGTTGCCAGAACGCCAGATGAAGAGGTATAATTATGGAAAAAATTAAAGAATTGAGAGCTAAAAGCACAGCTGAACTCCAAGAAATGGAAGCCAGCTTGAAGAAAGAAGCTTTAAATTTGCGTTTTCAACAGGCTTCTGGTCAGTTGAAAAACACAGCGCGTCGTCGTCAAATTCGACGCACTGTGGCAAAAATCAAAACAGTGGTAGCTGAACAAGCTGCTAAGAAAAGTGCATAAGGAGAATTAAAACATGCCTAAAAGAATTTTACAAGGTGTGGTGGTAAGCGATAAAATGGATAAATCCGTTGTTGTTCGTGTTGAACGCCGCGTTATGCACCCTGTTTATAAAAAATACATCAAACGCTCTGCTAAATACACAGCGCATGATGAAAATAATCAGTACAAAGTCGGTGACACTGTACAGATTATCGAGAGCCGTCCGTTGTCCAAAACGAAAACTTGGACAGTCGTGACGAATGAGTCCAACTAATTGAAATCAAGGAAGGATATACCATGATTCAAGTAGAAACAAACCTTGACGTCGCTGATAACTCCGGAGCCCGGAAAGTTCAGTGTATTAAGGTCATTGGCGGTGCCGGTCGCAGATATGCTTCTGTCGGTGACGTTGTTATCGTTTCCGTTAAGAAAGCTATTCCGCGCGGTAAAGTGAAAAAAGGTGACGTGCATCGTGCCTTAATCGTTCGTACATGCAAAGAAATCCATCGTCCGGATGGATCCGCTATTCGCTTTGATACGAATGCCGCTGTATTAGTCAACAAAGATGGCGAGCCAATCGGAACACGTATTTTTGGTCCGGTAACTCGTGAATTGCGTGCTCACGGATATGTGAAAATCATGTCTTTGGCACCGGAGGTATTATAATGGCTATGAAAATTAAAAAAGGTGACCAAGTAATCGTTATTACAGGTCGCGATAAAGGTAAAACTGGCGAAGTAACAAAAGCTATGCCGAAAGAAAGCAAAGTATTGGTTTCCGGTATTAACTTAGTTAAACGCCACACAAAACCGACACAAGAAAACGCTGACGGAATTATTTCTAAAGAAGCTCCGATCCACGTTTCCAATGTTGCTTTAATTGATCCGAAATCCGGAAAAGCAACACGTGTTGGCATTAAAATTGAAAAAGATGGCTCTAAAGTTCGGGTTGCCAAAAAATCCGGCGAAGTCATCGGTAAATAAGGGGATTAAATCATGAAAACAAAATTACAAAAACATTATGAAGACGTGATTGCTCCAGCCTTGTTAAAAGAATTCGGTTACAAAAACAAGATGGAAATCCCAAGATTGGAAAAAATCGTTTTAAACATGGGTGTCGGTGAAGCAACTGAAGACCGTAAGGCCTTAGAAGGTGCTTTGAAAGACATGGAAGCCATTGCTGGTCAAAAACCGGTTTTGACTCATTCCAAAAAGTCTATTGCCACATTCAAACTGCGTCAAGGTATGCCGATTGGTTGTAAAGTGACGTTGCGTCGTGACAAGATGTATGAATTCTTGGATCGTTTAATCACTATGGCTTTGCCACGTGTACGCGACTTCCGCGGCGTTTCAGCTAAAAGCTTTGACGGCAGAGGGAACTATGCTTTAGGATTAAAAGAACAAATCGTGTTCTTGGAAATCAACTATGACTTAGTTGACAAAATCCGCGGCATGGACATTGTTATTGGTACAACGGCTAAAACAGACGCTGAAGCAAAAGCTTTATTGGCTGGTTTTGGTATGCCGTTCAAGAAGTAAAGGAAAAATCACATGTCAAAAGTATGTTCCGTTTACAGAAATAAAAAACGCGAAGACTTGGTTAAAAAATATGCCAACAAACGTGCAGCTTTGAAAGCTATCATCAACGATAAAAATTCAACTCAAGAACAAATTTTTGAAGCGAATTTGAAATTAGCTAAATTGCCGAGAAACTCTTCGGCTGTCAGAGTCAAACGTCGTTGTGAATTAACAGGTCGTTCACATAGCGTTTATAGAAAATTAAGATTAAGCCGTATCCAACTCAGAAAATTGGCCAACGAAGGTCAAATTCCGGGTATGGTGAAATCCAGCTGGTAAGGAGACGATATTATGTCTATGACAGATCCATTAGGCGATATGCTGACCCGCATCCGTAACGGTGGGATGGCTCGCAAAAGTTTTGTAACTGCTCCGGCTTCTAAATTACGCGCCAGCGTTTTAGAAGTTTTGGAACGCGAAGGTTACATTCGTGGTTTTGAAAAATCAACTGTCCGTCCGGGCGTTGAAGAATTCAAAATTGAATTAAAATACCATGAAGACAAACCGGTTATCAAAGAAATCCAACGTGTTTCTACTCCGGGTCGTCGTGTGTATTCCAAAGTTAAAGATTTACCGAAAGTTTATAATGGCTTAGGTATCTATGTTTTGTCCACTCCGTCAGGTGTTATGTCTGACCATGAAGCTCGTCAAGCCAACTTGGGCGGCGAAGTTTTGTGTAAAGTATTTTA
>JAFXFY010000015.1 GCA_017513365.1 Alphaproteobacteria bacterium
CAGATTGCGCCGAGCCTTAAATGAAGGGGGAGAACCCGATATTGTTCGCACCGTTCGCTCTGCCGGTTATGCGTTGGATAGTACCCCTAGTGATGAGGATGAATAATAAAAATGGAAACATCCCCAGTCCTCCAAGTCGTTACTCAAGATAATTTAAATAAAGAAAAAGAAGTACTTCCCCAGGGAAAAGAGGGGGTGCCTTCAGATAAAAGTGGTTCGCACCAGTTTTCTCCAGTTAGAAAAAAATCAAACCCATTCTTACTCTTTATACAGATAGTATTGAGCATTTCTTTTGGGGTGATATTAGGGGAAACACCCGGGGATTTAATATGGTTTATGTGGGGTGCTTCTTTAGGTGGCGGAATAACGATTATGCTGTTTTCTATCTTAAAAGGAGCATATTTAACATTAAAGAAGACATTTACAATTCGCAATGTTATTGTCACTTGTTTTGAGGTGCTCTTTTTTATAGTGTTTTTATTAATTCACTTTGGTGGGTTTCATGCTGTCCATGCCGTGTTTTTACACGTTTTTTACCCGAATTATCCTGATTTATTGAATTTATTATGGTTGACTCCTTTGGGTTTTGTCTCAAATTACAGATTGGATGAACGGATATCAAAGCGTTCAAAAGGGGCAGAACCTTCATTTTTACCATATATAAACGTTTTCAAATTACATTTATTAATCTTTATTTTAGTGGCAATACATAAAACGATGAGTGTGGATTCTGTGTTTGTATATATATTTGTTTATATATGGTTTTTTGTGCCAATAAAAGTTCTAAAAGATTGCGTGTTATTTATGCGACAAAAAGCGTGAGTAAATAATAAAAACGTGCCACGATTTAATGAAACTATGATAAAACTCATGAAAAGTAAAAATATAGTGAAAAAATGCTTAAAAAAGATTTGGATCTTATGTGGCGTATTGTTTTTTTCTGATTTAAGAGAGGTTTAAAAATTTTTTGAATATTTCTATACATATTTTGTATGCGGATAAAAAAACACTAATATGTGTGGCTATAGATAAGAATAAATATTTTTTTCAATAAGTTATAAAATGTTCCTTGACTTTTTGTTTGAATGTGTTATAATAAATCTTGACAAAACAAAAAGAGGGCTATATGTTCACACGAATTTTTAACTATAAGGGTAATACATTTTTTGAATATGATTTTAAAGGTAAACCATTTCGGTATATTGAGGTGCGAAGTGTCCCTAAAGAGTTGAATGAAGCACGTTGGCGATTAACGTTAGAAAATGACAAATTTTATCGTCAAATAGTACGTAATTGGTCAGAATGTGTTACTTTAAGTCGTTATTTTAGCCCAAAGGAGGTGCGTGATTTACATTACCATGGCGTAACTCCGGAGGGATATTCTTTGCATCATGTGCACCCACGCGCATTGGGTGGGCATACATTGGAATTAAGTAATATGGTTTTAATTTCAAGAGATTTACATGATAAATTACATGATTTTATGCGGGATTTTATTATTGCTAAATGTTTACCTTTGACTCAGTTAACGGCACCAATTCCTGATGGACAAAAGATTTTTATGGCTGTGCCGATTTTGCCACCGGTTGTTAATACACATGACATCAGTTTTGCTGAAGAACCAATGGGTTTTACAAAAGATTTGCAATTAGCAAAAAAAATTATTTTTAAATATTTGAAAAAATATCCACGATCTTTTAGTCGCCCCTTGTTTGTAAATGGAGTGGTGGCGAAAAATCCGAATAACAAAATTGTTCCCTCATGGCCGCCTGCTAGAATTCATCCGACACAAGCTCATCAATTACATTCTACCCGTCCGATGGCGGTTCGTACAGCTTCAGATCATTGGTCATTCAATGAATGGGCAGCCAGTGTCAGAAATAAAAGTCAAAATTTTAGAGCATAGCGAGTGATATAAATGATTGAAACATATTTGAATGAAGATGGTAATTTGGTTTTTACGTATGCATCTCGGATGGAAAAAGAGGTACGTCCGGTTTTGTACCGTGATGATGAGGCAGTTCATGCAATGCGAATGGCATATGAGTACCAAAATAAAATTCAACGTGAATTTTTAAAATATTTGGCAAAACAAGGCCACTTGGATAAAGTTTTTTCAAAAACGGTTGTACGGTCTGCTTTAAACAGAGGGGCTCGTCCCAGAGATTATCAAGTTCATCATATTGTTCCGCTGTGCTGTGGTGGCAGTAATGATTTTTCAAACTTGATGTTAGTTCACAAAGGTGTTCATGCCGAAATACACGATCGTATTTGGAAGGGAATTTATAAAACATTAAAATCCGGCATTAAACAACGCCATGCCTTTGTTGATTTGCCAAAGTTGCCACCGGTTATGATTCCGGAAGATAAAGTATTGTTGCTCAGTTTGGAAGAGCTGCGTAGACTTTTGGCAAAAGATAAATGCAAACGTGCAAAAATAGCTTATCATAATGACCAACCTAATGGGCACTGCATTACAAAACACACGTGTTATAACATTGTCCCAAGTTCTCATCAACGCATAAAAAAATAAGAAAAGGATACGTATGTTTAATAAATATCGCATTGATAAGAATGGAAATAGATATTATTCCTACGATTTAAAAGAAACGCCGGCTTGTTTTGTACAGGTAGAAACTAGACAAGTTAAAAATAAAGAACGTGGGAAATTGCTGAGAGCTGTTTATACACAAAATGTTATTAATCCGATTTTGGTGGAACGGGTACGACAGTGGCACAAGCAAGGTAAATTAGATGAGTATGATTTTCACCATATTCACCCAACTGGGTTAGGGGGAACAAATGATCTCACCAATATTTGTTTGATACCGAAAGAATTACATAAAAAATTACATCATTTTTTACAACTGGAAAAATGTGCTCCGATTTTAACACAAATGGCTCGGGAAATGAGTGAACAAAATAAAAAGATTTTTGTCAATATGCCCAAATTGCCATTTATTGTTAAACAATCGGATTTATCCTTTTTACCCCCATCACCGCAATGTGTTGTTTCTAACTCATCTGTGGGTCAACTCTTTAATTTATTGAAAATACGAGGTAGGTAATATGTTTTCACAAATTGCACACGATAATAACAATAATGTTTATTGTTGGTATGATTACAAAGGGGTTCCTTCTCGTTGGGTGGAAATTATGGGGCGTCATACCCGTAAATGCGAAGGGTTTGAAAGTATGGCATTAAAACAATGTGCTGAACAAGGTATATTTAATGATTTCCCAGATTTTAAAAAGCAAGCTGAAGAAGGATTCGTGGCAGGGTACTACTTGTATCATTTGCATCCAATCGGGCTGGGCGGTAATTTATATGGCAAGGGGTGTTCTAATTTAAGTTTAGTCCCCAGTCATATGGCAGATACTTTATATCGTTTTTTAAATGGTTGGTATTATGGTTCGTTGTTGTTGAAACCGGACCGAGTTGCAAAAGATGGGCATAAAATTTTTATTAATGTCCCGATTTTACCGGCGGTTATTGGTGAAAAAGATGTTCCGTTTTTGGATGTTTTAAAAAATCCGACTGAAGCCAAAAAACATGATATGATGTGTGCTCACGGCCACGATATTTTGGTTGGCATGCAAGCACATCAATTCCAAGTTTCTGGTTTAACGCAAGAAACATATTCTTCAGCAGATTATGAACGAGCTAAAAGTATTTGTCCGCCGAAAAGTTTGCAAGATAAAATTGTTCATACACAAACAATTATCGGTGGCCCTAAGAAACCAGAGCTGGTAACTAATCAAAAACGGGAATTGGTTGTGCCAGACAGAATACACAGACGTAGTTAAAAAAGCCTTTGACTTTTAAAAATTTTTGTGTATAATGAAATCCTGCCCTGTCGTATGGGGAGGTTCAAAAATTCCTTTTTGGTGGCGTATTCGCCCGACGGTTTTGGACCTTGAAAAAATCCAGCATGTCGTATGTGCGGGTTTTGATAGGAAAAAAACTTAATTTGCCTAAAATGGGATTTTTGGGCAAACAATTTTTAAAAAAAGGAATAACATAATGATTGAATTAGTATTGCCAGACGGCACAAAAATGTCGGTAGAATCCGGCGTCAGAGGTGTAGATGTTGCCTCAAAAATTTCTGAAGGGTTAGCAAAAAAAGCGGTTGCAGTTAAAGTGAATGATACTTTAATGGATATAACAACGCCTATTACAACCGGTGGTGCTTTTTCAATTATCACAGATAGAAATCCGGAAGGTTTGGAAATTTTACGTCATACGGCGGCTCATGTATTGGCTCAGGCTGTGGAAAGTTTGTATCCGAACGCCAAAGCAACGATTGGGCCTGTGATTGAAAACGGTTTTTATTATGACTTTGCCGGTATTATTATCAAAGAAGATGAACTGCCGAAAATTGAAGCAAAAATGGCCGAAATAGTGGCGGCCGATTATCCGATTTCTCGCCAAATGATGGCTAGAGATGAGGCCGAACGTTTTTTTGCCGAACGGGGCGAACCCTATAAAGTGGAAATTATTCGTGATATGCCCGAAGACGTCAAAGAGGTTTCCATTTATACGCAAGGCGATTATGTGGAATTGTGCCGTGGCCCGCATTTGCCAAGAACGGGTATGCTCGGCAAAGCTTTTAAATTAACGAAGGTATCCGCTGCCTATTGGCGTGGAGATGCGACGAAAGAATCTTTACAACGGGTGTATGGAACGGCTTTCTTTAATGAAAAAGAACTGAAAAACTACTTTACTATGTTGGAAGAGGCCGAACGCCGTGATCACCGTAAACTCGGTAAAGAAATGGATTTATATCATTTTGAAGAATTTGCACCGGGTGATGTATTTTGGCATCCACGTGGTTGGACATTGTTCCAAACATTGATTGATTATATGCGTAAACGTCAAAAAGCCGTCGGTTATGTTGAAATTAACACGCCGCAACTGATGAACCGTGTGTTATGGGAAACGTCAGGCCACTGGGATTGGTATCAAGAAAATATGTTTACGACAACGGTGGAAGAAAAGGCTTTTGCCTTAAAACCGATGAACTGCCCAGGGGGTGTGTTGGTCTTTAAACATGGTCTGACCAGCTATCGTGATTTACCGCAATATATTGGTGAATTTGGTCGTGTCCATCGTTATGAAGCCTCAGGTGCTATTCACGGATTAATGCGTGTGCGCGCCTTTACACAAGACGATGCCCATATTTTCTGTACGCCTGAGCAATTGCATGACGAATTGCAAAATGTGGTTAAATTAATGGTCAGTATTTATGAAGATTTTGGCATGACGGATATGAAAATCAAATTATCTACCCGTCCGGCTGAACGTATTGGCTCTGATGAAATTTGGGACTTCCTTGAAAACGGATTAGCCGAAGCCATTACGGATATGGGCTATACCTATGAAATTAACGCAGGCGATGGGGCTTTCTATGGTCCGAAATTGGACTTTAAGTTACGTGATGCGATTGGCCGTGAATGGCAACTTGGGACTTTGCAAGCCGATTTGAACTTGCCGGAACGCTTTGATGTGAACTATGTCGGTGAAGATGGTCAAAAACATCGCCCGATTATGTTGCACCGTGCTTTGTTCGGGTCTTTGGAACGGTTCTTAGGCGTGTATATTGAAAGCACAGCCGGTCGTTTCCCGTTCTGGTTAGCACCGGTTCAAATTATGGTAGCACCCGTTACGAATGACCAAGACGACTATGCCAAAAAAGTCCTCAAACGTCTGCAACGGGCCGGTATTCGTGCCGAAGCCGATTTGCGTAATGAAAAAATCAGCTATAAGGTACGTGAACACAGTTTGAAAAAAATCCCAGTGATTGCCGTTGTCGGTAAAAATGAAGCGGCCGAAGAAACGCTCACTTTGCGTCGCTTGGGCGAAGAAAAACAAGTCGTCATGAAATTGGAAGATGCCGTTAAACAATTTAAATTGGATGCACGGTACCCATCTGTTGAATATGATGACTAAAAAAATTCATTACAAAAAGCGAGAGGATTTTTCCTCTCGTTTTTTTGTTTACAATCTTGTTTTGATATGATATATTTTTACTTGGAAAGGCAAGGAGCCCTTTCTAAAGGCGTAAGAACCTTTTTTACATCGACGTGCCTAAATTAGGTATAGCAAAAATCCAGTCATTCGTGGCTGGAGGACGATGAAATATAATGAATACATCGTGCTATTTTTCGTTGATGTAATAGTTCTTAACTTCCAGCCACCCAATGCTCCTTACGGTGGTATTTTTTATAAGGAATTATTACATGAAAAAGTTAATGTGTTAGGAACTGTAGGTATGGGATATTATAAAGTGAAGGCAGAGTTGGCAAATATTGAAGACTCAGAAAAAGGTCTTGGGATGCGTTTAGGAACAGGTATTCAATATGATTTAACAGAGAATGTGGCTTTACGTTCTATGGTCCGTTATGTCAAACTGAATAGTTTTGAGTCTATGGATGATATGGTGGAAGTAACAGCCGGTTTACGGTTCAGCTTCTAAAAAATGTATGAAACGGAGTGATTCCTCACTCCGTTTTTTTAATTATCCCAATAAATCCTGTCTGATCTTATGAACAAAATCTATCATAAAATTACGATATTTTATCAAATCGTCGGTATGAATCCGTTCAGATGATGAATGAGCCAATCGTTCATCCCCTGCACCACAGATTAAAGTTTCAATCTCATTTTTTTGAAAGAAACCGGCTTCTGTTGCATAGGGTAAACTAAATGCCTCTGTCTTCAAAATATTTTGGGCAATTTGAACTAGACGACTATCCGTTTTTTTCTCAAAAGGAGGCAAATATTCTTTTTCCTTAAGATAGATGTGAGAGTTTTTGTATTCATTAGATAATTGTTTTTGTAATGCTTTTATTTTATCTAATAACTCTTGTTTGATGTTATTGCTGTTATATCGAATTTCCCAATCAACAAAAACTTCACTCGGAACCAAATTGCGTCCTTCCCCTCCTTGGATAACACCAACATTTAAAGTCGTACCTGTGGAAACATATTGCGCATTTAATTCTTCAACTAATGTCACAATTTTTGAAGCAATGTAGGCTGCATTTACTCCCAATTCAGGATTTCCTGAGTGAGCAGAAACTCCTTTAATAATGGTTGTATAGCCGGCATATCCTTTATTCGCAATACACAAATTAAATCGAGTTGGTTCTCCAACCAAAGCATATTTAGGTTTGATATTACGAATTTCCAAAAAGGACATTAATGTTTGAATACCGTTGACATCTGTTTCTTCATCGCATGAAAATAATAAGAAAATTGGAATGCCACTTTTCTTTAATTCATCTATCATAGACAATATGACCGCAATAAAGTATTTCATATCAACAGAGCCTCGCCCATAAATATTATTGTTGATTAAGCGAGCTTGAAAAGGATTCCCATCCCAATCCTTTGAGTTTGCAGGGACAGTATCCATATGAGCGGATAGCACCAAACCGGTATTGATATTTTTTAATTCTTGTACACCAATACCCGCTACGATATTTTCTTGAATATCATTCGGATTTGATATGCGTTTATACAAAACGTGATGTTCGGATAAAATCCGGCATATATATTCAACAAATTCCGTATTGGGCTTTGTTTTATCATCTGTGCGGATAGCGATTAAATCTGATAAAATTTCCGATATCTTATTCATATTGTCGTCCTTGAGTTTTGTTGTTAGAAATATTAAGAGGTTTCTTGGCTATTGTAACCGGTTTTTCATCTTGTAAAGATAATGTGATGGTATCTTGACGAATAGCCTCATCAAAAACATGTAACAGATTATATCCGTCTGCATAATTTACTTTGTGAGTTGAAAAACTGACTAAAGTTGCCATTTTTCTTTGTAAGAGGTGATTAACCTCTTCTAAATCTTTACATTTTGTAAAATCTAAGTTTAAGTTCGGAATAACCATTTGGTCTTTTTTGTTAAAACTTAAATAAAAAGTGGTATAAATCGTTTTTTCCCCTTCGGCACCATTACGTCCGTCGGCATATCCGGCAAAATTCAAAAATGATGATAGTGTTGAAAAACTGGCAACGTTTCTATAATCACAATCGGCATAAATACCTTTATAATTTCCTTGAAATAGTGAATTTAAGGCGTTTGTTATCATGGTGCGAGCAATACCTTGTTTGCGGTAATTTTTTGCAACCAATAATCCGGATAATCCCAAAAATTGTCCGTCTTCTTTTTCATAAGCGGGCGGAACAAAAAATGGACTGGGTAATTGTAATTTTTCCAGTTTCATAACGCTGACAATATTACCAGCTTTATCTTGCATGCCATAATAGCATCCTTTGTGTAATTTGATAACATCTTGAATTTCGTTTAATGATGGAATGTATAAAAATTCAGCTTTTCCATCGTAAGATTGGTATAGGTTGTGAATTTCTTGCGAACGATTCAGATCAAAGATATGACTTTCAAGATTATTCGGGTTATTTTTTGATTCTGTTTTTAATAATTCATTCAACATATAGCAATCTCCTTAATTTAAATGAAAGTTAAAAAAAACACAGGTTGAAAAACAATCTGTGAGATAAGTGTACCAATGTATGTATATTCCGATATCTTTTTTCGTTTTGGGTAATAAAAAAGAGGGCAAATACCCCCATTTAACCGTTTTAGAATACTTTTACAACAACACTTGTATTTATCTTTATCCGGCATTTTTACCCCAAAAAATCAAAAATACACTCAGTACATTTTTTATGTAGCATACAAAATCCTCCAATGCAACAAAATAAATAAAAAAAATATTTTATTTTATAACATATTGATAATAATGATAAAACATTTTTTATTGCTATGTACTCTTGAAAAAAATGCGACATCTTCCTATCGTTATGAAGAAGTGTTAACAAAAGGGGGATATTATGCAAGAAGCTTCAGAATTATTTGATGAAAAACCATCTAAACGAGCATGGTTATTAATTATCAGTTTACTCACAATTGCCTTAGGTGTTTATGTGTTATTTAATCCGATTGAAGCCCTGTTAGGTTTGGCTATTTATATTGGAATGGCATTTGTTTTAATGGGTTTTGGATACTTAATGATTTTTCAAGAATTTAACAATTATGCCTATTTGGCGTTGTCATTATTGGATATTGGGGTCGGTGTGTTGTTATTAATCAATATTGGATTAACAACGGCGACATTACCGTTGATTATTGCCTTGTGGATGTTGTTTACGGGGATTGCACAATTTGTGGAATCTTGGCGTATGAAAGAAAATAATACCTCGGCGTGGATATGGTTTTTAACATCGGGTGTGATGAGCATTATATTTGCGTTATTCGTCTTTTTCCATCCGGTTATTTCTATGGTTGCGGCGACAACGTTAATTGGGTTATATTTTATTCTTCATGGTATTTTAGAGTTGGTTCATTATATGCGTCAAATTTAATTGTTTGGCAAGGTTGAAAAAATCAATCTTGCCGTTTATATTTTTTATATGACACATTATTATTACCATTATCCAACACCAACCGGAGAAATGACCGTTATTGAAAACGGACATGCCATTACGGGCATTTCTTTTGGTCGGCAACATATTCCTGACGGTATTTATGAACAAACCCCCTTGTTAAGAATAGCGGGACAGGAATTAGCCGAGTATTTTTCGGGTCATCGGTATCATTTTGATTTACCATTTGAATTTGAAAACGGGTCGCCTTTTGAACAACGGGTGTGGCAAGCTTTATTTGATGTGCCGTATGGTCAAACGGCGTCGTATCGTGAAATTGCCGATAAAATCCAATCTCCCAAAGCGACGCGAGCTGTTGGACGAGCATTGCACAAAAATCCGATAGCCGTTTGTTGCCCATGCCACCGTGTTGTCGGGTCAAACGGTTCGTTAACGGGCTATGCCGGTGGATTAGAACGCAAAAAACACTTGTTGGATTTAGAACGTCGGCAGATGTGTTGTCCGAAAGAATAATTTTACCGATTTAAGGTATTTTTGATAAATAAAAAAGATTATTTTGCTTTACAAGTAATTTTTAAGAGAGTATATTCTTTGCGAGTGAGTAAAGCTCGCTTGGGGTTTGAAAGCCTCTATCATATGTGTCTGATTTTCAGATGAAAGAATGCCTTTTGGCCGAAAGGTCGGAGGGCATCAGAATAAGTTTCAGTGTCTATCTGTGACAAATATGATGCACTATTTCATATGATGTAGCTTTCAACTTCCGACCACTTTTTTTTCAAAAAGGTGGTTTTCGTTTTAACTAATTATAATTGAAAGGAAAAATAATGAAGCAATTTGAATCTGGGCGTAGTATGGTGGAAATGCTTGGCACTTTGGCAATTATCGGTGTGCTAAGTATTGGTGGTATTGCAGGATATTCCTATGGGATGGATAAATATCGTGCAAATACAACTATGAATGATGTAAATTTACGCGCTGTGGATTTAATTGCTCAGGTTAATCGTGGTGGTGATTTGTCTTTATCCGAGTGGTCGGAAAAATCCACAGCCGGA
>JAFXFY010000215.1 GCA_017513365.1 Alphaproteobacteria bacterium
GACCATCTTCATACACGGCACATCCGTATCTCCGTCCCCGACATAGACAAAATGCGAAAACGGAACGGGTTTATCCTCTTCGGGCATAGACATATTAATTGTTTCATTATCATTGATATCATAACACCCTTTATTGATACGGAATAAAAACTGCGTTTTAGCCGTATAATTGAGAGCTACTGCCGGCCAGACGGCTTCCCCTTTTTCATCATACATAAAAGTAGAGGCATAAATTTGCTTAAAATATGGGGCAATAGCGGTACCTTCTATCATTTCTTTAAGACCGGAAGATATAATATAATGTTCCAATTGAACCCCTTTTGAAGCAGCATACGCATTAATGCGTTTAAACCATGTATCCACACCGGGAAACAACGGAACTGTTGCCCCGTACTCTTGAAATTCGGAACGAGTAAAAGGTAATCCCTTTTCAAAAGAACAATCCCGCATCATTTTCATATACGCCAAAATCTGATCAGCATTTTGCTGACGAGCATACTCATTTGACATTTGCCAAAATTCAGCCGGTGTCATTTGTAATTTATTCACAAAGCCATGCTCTTGCATATTGCCAAAAGCCAACGTTCCATCAAAATCATAGCAAATCGCCATAGGGATTAATTTTTTCATATTCTCTCCTTTTTTATTTAACTTTAGCACAGGTTATAAGGGGGGAGCAAGAAAAAAATCCGTCAAATGTATCTTACAATAAAAAAAGGGGCCTTAAAGCCCCTCTTTTATCAAAACTATCTAGCGTGCATGAGCATTTTGTAAATAGTTAAATAACTGCCCTTTAATTAACTCCTGAGAAGAATGACGATTTGTATATACCGGTACATTGTTTTTTGTATACCCAGCCATAACACTTAAATAATTGTGTCTAGGCCCCTCTATATCCTCATAAGATTGAGCCAATGTCATCAGATCATTTGAAATAACATGTTTGACAGAGGGTAATATACCATCATTTTTTTGAGCATTAATATATTGTACAGATGCTTCAGTAGCTTCCAATACCCCCATATCCGGATTTTTATTCATGTGGTCAATAATCGCTCCGGCATAAACCGAGCGTGCATATTGAATTTGTTCTTTAGGCAACGCCGACACAGTTTGACGTAATAATATGTCATAATTATCCACTTGTTGTTGTTGATCGTATATCAAATATCCGCTCATGACACTTGAAACAACCGCCAACCCCGACAACCAATAAGCTAACCGTTTCATTGTATTATATTGACGGTTTATAGAGGCACCAACCACTAAAGCATCGGTACCAGCTGCACGAGCATCATCAGCCAACAATCCATCCATAAATTTTTTTGCTTCTTTTGCTGATTTTACTAAAGGTAGTTTACCATCGTACTTACCTTTTGAAATTTTTTCTTCTTGCACCTCTTCAGCCAATTTTTCTAAATCTATTGTCTCCCCATACACTACATTATCGGCACTGTGGTCATCAACTGAGATATTTTCTGCTAAATTATTTTTATTTTCTGACACTGTTTTCCTCCTATTTTATAAACAATGCCTTATTCTAACATATTTTCATTCTTTTGTCAATTATTTTTATTATTTATAAATAAATACAATGACTTGACAAGGTAAAAAACTGTGTTATACTGTATAATTATAAGGATAAAAAGGAGTATCACATGTTTCATAAAACCAAATCTGAATCCGGTCGTTCTATGGTGGAAATGTTGGGTGTTTTGGCCATTATTGGAACTTTATCTATACTGATGTTATATGGATTTCAATACGCCATTTTTCGGTATCGGGTTGGTCAAACACTGACACAGATTTCCACGATGGTTGCCGGTGCAAAAACACTGAATTTAGACAATGTAAGTGATAGTGAACTTGAAGAAGACGAGATTGGAAATCTGTACATTCCCGCCAAATATGTTATTTCCGATGTTCATTTTAAAAAAGATGATCCTTATTACATTATAACACCTTTAAATGCCGAAGTCGCTGTATATCAGGATTTAAACGGATTATGGCGAACGGAAATAAATTATACAGATCGTATGGATTTTGGTGATTGTCGAGCTCTGATTTTTTCATCCGTAGCTGAAAATGGTGTCGCATGGAATGGCACTGTGTACAGTCAAAAACAATTAATAGAGGATGAAGTTTCTCCAGCAAGTCCAGACAAAATCCCTGTCATTAAAAAAATCTGTGATGATTTAACGCAAAAAAACATCTAAAACGGATTTTGTTTTAACAAAATGAATTAAAGAGGGAATTATCCCTCTTTTTTTTGCAAAAAAATCCCCTTTTTCCTTGACAAATCGGCAAATACATACTATGTGATGGTATAGAACTGATGACACAAAAATCAGATGTGTTTTTATAAACTAAAAAAATTTGAAAGAGGATACTATGAAATTCAGACCTTTATTAGACAGAGTTGTTATTAAACGCACGGAAGAAGAAAACAGAACGGCTGGCGGAATCATTATTCCGGATACAGCCAAAGAAAAACCTTCTCAAGGTATTGTCGTTGCCGTTGGAACAGGCGCCAGAGATGAAAAAGGTAATATCATTCCGATGATGTTAAAAGAAGGTGATAAGGTTTTATTCGGCAAATGGAGCGGCACTGAAATCAAAGTGGCCGGTGAAGATTTACTGATTTTAAAAGAAACAGATGTTTTAGGCGTTTTAGAATAAGGAGATTTAAATATGACAGCTAAAGAAACTGAACACGGTTGAAGTTGATAAGGTGCGTTGTTAGCACCATATCTTACGAAAACCCGTTCAATTACTTGGGTCATTTTTATAAAAAGAAAGGAAAAAAATATGACAGCTAAAGAAATTAAATATGGAACAGAAGCCCGTGAAAAAATGTTGCGTGGCGTTGATATGTTGGCCAACACGGTAAAGGTCACTTTGGGCCCGAAAGGTCGCAACGTTGTGTTAGGAAAAACTTATGGCGCTCCTCGCATTACTAAGGACGGTGTATCCGTTGCTAAAGAAATTGAATTGGCCGATAAATTTGAAAATATGGGCGCTCAAATGGTTAAAGAAGTGGCCTCAAAATCTGCCGATATCGCCGGCGATGGTACGACAACGGCTACGGTTTTGGCTCAAAGCATTATCCGTGAAGGATGCAAAGCCGTTGCTGCCGGTATGAATCCGATGGATTTAAAACGTGGTATTGATATGGCTGTGTCTGCCGTTGTGGAAGATTTGAAATCTCGTTCCAAAAAAGTATCTACTTCCGAAGAAATCGCTCAAATCGGTACGATTTCTGCCAATGGTGATACAACAATTGGGGATTATATTGCCAAGGCTATGGATAAAGTCGGCAACGAAGGTGTTATCACGGTAGAAGATGCCAAGGGTATGGACACAGAATTAGAAGTCGTGGAAGGTATGCAATTTGATCGTGGATATTTATCCCCATACTTCATTACAAATGCCGAAAAAATGACAGTAGAATTAGACAATCCATACATCTTAATTAATGATTCCAAACTCAGCAATTTACAATCTTTAGTGCCGGTTTTAGAGGCTGTTATCCAAACAGGTCGTCCATTATTGATTATTGCCGAAGATATTGAAGGTGAAGCTTTGGCCACTTTGGTTGTGAATAAATTGCGTGGCGGATTAAAAATCGCTGCCGTAAAAGCCCCGGGATTTGGTGATCGCCGCAAAGCCATCTTGGAAGACATTGCCATTTTGACAAATGGTCAAGTTGTTTCCGCCGATTTGGGTATGAAATTGGAAGATGTTACTTTGGCAACACTCGGAACGGCTAAATCCGTTACAATTACAAAAGACGAAACAACAATCGTTGATGGTGCCGGTGCTAAAGAAAATATCTCTGCTCGTGTTACTCAAATCAAAATGCAAATTGAAGAAACATCCAGCGACTACGATCGTGAAAAATTGCAAGAACGCTTAGCAAAACTCGCTGGTGGTGTTGCCGTTATCAAAGTTGGTGGTTCAACAGAAGTTGAAGTAAAAGAGAAAAAAGACCGTGTTGATGATGCCTTGCACGCTACTCGTGCAGCCGTTAAAGAAGGTATCATCGCTGGTGGCGGTGTTGCTTTGCTTTATGCCACTAAAGCTTTAGACAACGTACACCCAGCCAATGACGACCAACGTGTCGGTGTGGATATTATCCGCAAAGCTTTGCAAGCTCCGATTCGTCAAATTACGGCCAATGCCGCTGTTGACGGTTCTGTAGTTGTCGGTAAATTATTGGAAAAATACGAAGTAGCCGAAGGGTATGATGCCCGCAAAGGTGAATACACCAATATGTTTGCTGCCGGTATTATTGACCCGACTAAAGTGGTGCGTACAGCTTTGGAAAATGCCGCTTCAGTCGGCAGTTTATTGATTACAACCGAAGCGATGGTTGCCGATAAACCGGAAGATAAATGCGCTTGCCACGGACATGGTGATATGCCTGGTGGCATGGGTGGTATGGGTGGCATGGGATATTAATCCGGTACACTTTTATCAAATTGAAACCTCCCGAAAAACGGGAGGTTTTTTATTAAAAAATAAGTAAATAAACAATTTTGTTTTAACGACCACCTTTACCTTTAGTGTATTTTATCAATTGGTCCATAGACATTGTACCTGTTCCAATTGTTTTTGACGGTTTTTTCCTCATATCGACGGTAAAGGTTGTTCCATCAGAATTTGTTTTCACATTATTACCAAAACTGAAAGTGGCCCCATACTGAGATAGAACAGTGGTTATTTTAACCGGTTCTTCCTTTTTAGGTTGTCCTTTGTCTGTTTTACTTGGCTCACCTTCTTCAGATTGTTTAGAAGTTTTAACCACTTTCTTTATCTCTGATTGTTTTAAAAGTGAGGTATCTAACCCATGTTTTTCAAAAACAGCCTCTAATGCTTTTCTAACCTCAGGTGTATCATAAACTTCTACATTGTAAACCCCATCACGAATATAGAAACGCCCCGGACCTCGCTTTCCTAAATTGTTAGAAATAGCCTCTCCAGCATCTTTCAAAAACTCTTCATTACCTTCCTGTCTGGCTGATAAAATAAATTTATAGGATGGAGCCAGAATATTAACATTTATCTCACGCATATATGTGTTAATACTAACATCATCAAGGATTTCTTTTGGAGTTTTTACCTTTTCTTTAGATTGTTCCGGCAATCTTCTAAAAATTGATTTTGGCTTATTTTCAAAGATTGCATTTTCCATATTCAGTTCCCGCAACCTATCAAAAAGTGCCGAAAATGCCGGGGATATCAAGCGAGCATTGTTTCCTTCAAATTCATCCGGATGTTCTTTTTTATATTGCGCTAAAATTTTTTGCATTTGTTCCGGTGTTTTATCCGCATATTGTTCTTCATAAATTTGCCGAGAGACACGGTGTTGCCATTTCCCCATAGACTCACCTTCTTGCATCGGGTATTTTTTGAATATATCTTTCATATCTTACACTCACTTTTTACAATTATCTGCTTTTTTTCTCTTTACGTTTTTCTACTGCTAAACGTTTATAAAAATCCTTCATAAATCTACCTGCAAAATCTTTTTCCGGTGTTGGCTCCATTCTTAATGGGTTCAACAAGTTGTCCCACTTTTCCTCTTCCTCAGGTGTTGGGAATCGTTTTTCTCGTGTAAACCATTTAACGGGATTTAATACTGTTGCTAAAACGGCCAAACATCCCATCTTTTTCTGAGTTTCTTTTGATGTACTTTCCACTGCCTTCATCTTATCAACTGATTTTGGATTTTTTTCAAAGATCGCATTTTCCATATTTAATTCCTGTAACCTACCCAAAAGTGCCGAAAATGCCGGAGACACTAAGCGAGCATTTTTTCCTTCAAATTCATCCGGATGCTCTTTTTTATATTGCGCTAAAATTTTTTGCATTTGTTCCGGTGTCTTATCCGCATATTGTTCTTCATAAATTTGCCGAGAAACACGATGTTGCCATTTCCCCATAGACTCACCTTCTTGCATCGGGTATTTTTTGAATATATCTTTCATATCTTACACTCCTTTTCATCTGTTTTCAGCGGCAATAAAAATGCCACCTGTTGTGAGGCGGCTGGAAGTTCAAAACCATTGCTGTACATAGTGCGACATATTGACCTAAAGACTATATTGTCTTATCGGCTATTCTGACACCTTCCAACCTTAATTAAAAGGCGTTTTTTAGCGTCCTGCACTTTAACAGCACAGAGGTTTCAACACCCCAAAGCAAGAATTGCTTGCCTCAATTATTATTATAACATAAAACCCAATATTGGGCAAGATATTTTTAGGATACTGTCTTTTAATTAGCGGCAGAATGTAATGTAATTTAATTTATTTTACAATGTCTTGTGAGAGCCAAAGAATTAACAGGGTTAGGGTCATTTTCAACATTTTTTCTATCATTATGACCTCTGCCCAGACCCCAGAAAAACTTATTATTCATAATTATCAACTGACATATCCGAATCCGCCTCATCGGCAAAATCCATTTTCTTAACCGGAACCAATTTTTCAATTTTAGCCCCCTTAAAGGCATTCAGAACCGCTCCAACCACCGGATGCGTTTTCAGTTCGGCAAGTTGTTGATTTTTCTTTTCCTCTTTAACTTCGGACTGCGTTTTTGCCCCACCCTCAAGTTTGGTTTCTATCGTCCAATTAATACCGGTATTGGCCGTCAAAAACTTAGTTAAATCAAACGATAATTTATCAGGAGCCGTATCGGTAAAACTGCAAACCAATTTGCCATCCGTAATCTCAATCGGGCGCACATGTTTTTCAATATTAAAGTCTAAAAGCAATTCCCGTTTCTCTCTGGCCAATTTCGCCATATCGGCAATAGATTTAATGGATACAGTCGGTGTGGCAGGCTGAACAGCCGGAGCCGTTTCTTGAAACCCCATCGGAGACGGCATTTGAGGAGAACTTATCGGTTGAGAAGATTGAACCACCGGTACACTTTGACCTGCTAATACAGCTGGAGCCGGATGAACATCTATGACGCTAGAGTTTTTTTTTATGTCTTCAATCATCTGAGCGGGACTGGGCAAATCTGCGGCATAAGCCAACCGCACCACTAACATTTCCAACGTTTTTAAGGCATTATCTGCCCCTTTAACCTCTAAAATTCCTTTCAAGAGCATTTGCCATACGCTGGTTAAAGAGGCCATAGATAATGTTTCGGCCATCTTTTTACCACGCACCCGTTCTGTTTCGGGAACCGTTAAATCATTAGCCAATTCTGGAATAATTTTTACACGCGTCAGCCAATGCGTTAAATCCATCATATCTTGCGTAATTACCAACGGATCAGCACCTTGATTATACTGATTATCCAATAAATTTAAGGCATCTGCCACACGGCCGGACATAATGGCTTCGTATAAATCAAACAAACCTGTTCTGTCGGCTAATCCCAGCATATCACGAATATCAGCCGTTTTAATATCACCATTAAATTGTGTAATCGCTTGATCCAATAAAGACAGAGAGTCACGAACAGACCCATCCCCTGCTCGGGCGATTAAATGTAAAGCCTCTTCTTCGGCCTTAGCACCCTCCGATGCCGTAATTTTTCCCAAATGCTCAGAGAGCACTCCTTCATCCAACCGACGCAAGTCAAAACGTTGACACCGAGATAAAATCGTAATCGGCACTTTACGGATTTCTGTGGTCGCAAAAATAAATTTAATACGTGCCGGCGGTTCTTCCAAAGTCTTTAACAAGGCATTAAAGGCTTGTTTAGATAACATATGAACTTCATCAATAATATAAATCTTAAAGCGGGCAGAAACCGGATTGTACTTAGCCCCCTCAATAATTTCACGCACGTTATCCACACCAGTATTACTGGCGGCATCAATTTCAATTACGTCAATATGGGAATCGGCGGCAATATCCAAACAATGGCGACATTTGCCACATGGATTAGGTGTCATACCACCTTGGCCATCCTCACCGATACAATTAAGGCCTTTGGCAATAATACGAGCCGACGAGGTTTTACCAACCCCTCTGATACCTGTCAACATATAGGCATGAGCCAAACGGTTTGTGGCGATTGCATTCGTAATTGTTTTAACCAAAGCCTCTTGCCCGATTAAATCGGCAAACACCTGAGGACGGTATTTTCTGGCTAAAACATGAGATTGCGCATTATCCATTCAAAAATCCTTACACACCACAAAACCTAAAAAAACGCAAAGTGCAAGAGAGATGACCCGACTGTAGAAAGGTTGGGCTGCTGTCTTCCGACCCTGACCCGCTGACCTGACCGGTCGCCCATTCTCTTGCGATAATCAGGATACGAAAATTCTCATCAAAAGTCAAGAATAAAATCACATAGCACACCTTTTTATCCGATAACCATATAAAAGGCTTGCATTTTTTATGCTGTTTGTGTATTATAAACACAATATTTTTTTTGAGAAAGGATAAAAAATGAATTTACAAAATACCGTCAAGCAAAAGGTGGCAAAGGCATTTGAACTGGCTGGATTTGAAAACGCCAATACATTAGTCAGAACATCTGACCGTCCGGATATCAGCGATTATCAATCTAACGGTGCTTTAGCATTGGCTAAAATAGCAAAACAACCACCTCGTGTCCTTGCCGAAAAAATTGCCGAGCATTTGCGGGCCGATTCATTTTTTAAAACCGTTTCCGTTGACGGCCCAGGGTTTATTAATATGACGATTGCCGATACAGCGTTGGCTGATATGGCCTATGAGGTCTTAAGTGCCGACAAATGTGGTTATGAACGGGCGGATATGCCTCAAAAAATCGTGATTGACTACGGCGGACCAAACTGTGGCAAGGTCTTGCATGTCGGACATTTACGCAGTGCTGTTATCGGAGAGTCTATCAAACGCATTTGCCGGTATGTTGGGGATGAAGTTATCGGAGATGTTCACCTAGGCGATTGGGGAAAACCCATGGGGCAAATCATTACCGAAGTTCAAGAACGGTTTCCGAATGCCCCCTACTTTGATGACAATCATACGGGCGATTATCCGGCCGAAGCACCCTTTACGGCCGAAGATTTATTAAACATTTATCCGATTGCCTCGGGCAAATGTAAAACGGACGAAGAATTTAATGCCAAAGCGAAAGAAAACACACGCTTGTTGCAAGAAGGACATCCGGGATATCGGGCATTATGGAAACAATTTATTGCTATGTCCGTGGCCGATATCAAAGAATTATACAACATCTTAGGCATTGAGTTTGAACTATGGCATGGCGAAAGCAATGTCCAAGAACGCCTGTTAAAAATGGTGGATCGGTTAAAAGACCAAGGTCATTTGGTTTTGGATGATGGTGCCTATGTTATCCCAATGGGCAAATCCAAAAATGGGAACGATTTACCGCCGATGATTGTGGTTAAATCGGACGGAGCGGTCAGCTATGGCGCTACCGATTTGGCAACCGTGGAAGAACGTGAAGAGGAATTTAATCCGGACCATATTTTTTATGTCATTGATGTCCGTCAGTCTATGGCATTGGAACAAGTCTTTATTGCCAGCGATAAAATCGGTCTATATCCAATGAATAAATTGGAATTTTTGGGTTTTGGCACAATTAACGGCGCCGATAATAAACCTTATAAAACTCGCTCGGGTGGTGTACCGACATTACGTTCATTGATTGATACAGCGGTTGAGGCAGCACTCAAAAAAATGGAGGCCGGCGAAATGGGTAAGGATTTGACCGCCGAGGAAAAACAATCCATTTCCAAAATCGTGGGGGTATCTGCTTTAAAATTTGCCGACTTGATGAATGACAGAACAACGAACTACATCTTTGATGAAGAAAAATTAACCGGAACAGAGGGTAAAACAGGTCCTTATATCCTATACGCCATGGTGCGTATGAAATCCATTTTGCAAAAAATGAATGAAACGGCACAAATTACACCGGCGGATAAAGTTATCCTCTCAAATCCGGCGGAACGAGCCTTAATGTTGCGGTTATATGGATTGCCCGATATGGTGCAAACGGCGTATGACAACAGTATGCCTCACGTGATTTGCGATTATTTGTTTAAACTGGCACAAGATTTTAATACATTCTACCACGATTGCCCGATTAAAGGTGCCGACGAGCAAACTCAAAAATCCAGATTGACCTTGACGAAATACACCTTGCGTGTGATGAGTCAAATGACTGAATTGTTGGGATTACAAGTCCCCGATAAAATGTAAGGAGAGCGTATGAGTGAACTGACCTTTACCGAATTAGATGCGTTTTGCGAAAAATTGCATAACCATTTTATCAGAACGGGGGAAACACCATCCCTCAAAGAAATGGCCTACGGGCGTATGGTCAAAACAACGGAAGAAGTCGGAGAACTGTCCGATGCGGTTTTGGATTACTTTGGTCGTCAGCGGGCCGACAAAGACCACACTGCCGATGAATTGGCATTGGAAGTTGCCGATGTTATTATTGCTGTCAGTATCTTAGCCAAAACATTTAATGTAAATATTGAAGAGGCTCTGCGTACCAAAATGGCTAAAATTCAAAAACGAATTGAGGGGTAAGATTAAATATATCATATTATAAAACGCCCCATTGTTCTGTGGGGCGTTTTACGTTTGCCCGAAAAACTACCGACAGACCGCGTAGGCGTTGCGGTAGCGATAGTTGTGGAGGACGTTACCAATGCTCAGGTTCACACCGTACGCGTAGCAAGAAGAGGTGCCATCTGTCAAGTTATTTGTCCAGACATACGCATACCCATTACTGTTCCATCCCTTGCTGTATAATTCATTGGCAAGAGCCGTTTTGCTGTGAGTGCCAGTATCTCCTTTCCAAGCACTACCGTCCGATTCCGTCACAAGGTCATCAATACTTAACAAGCTTTTATCAACGGATTTACACGCGGCATCCGCATCCCACCAGGACAAGGGGCCATTGGAGACATAATACGTTGTACCATCGTCCATTGTCAACGGTGAAAAACGGGCGTTAAATGAAACACAAGACCCACTTTCTCCACTTTGGAAGGCTTCGGTACAGCTGTTATTCGGACTGGCACAATATTCTTTATCATCGCATTTGTTCGTATCGTATGTACAACCTGTCGGCAAGCATTCGCCCGCTCCACATTTGCCCGTTGTACCATCAGATAAGGTACAAGCAGCATTATTCATATCATATTTTTCAACACAATACCTTAAATTCGCATCACATGACGAACAATTGCCGGTCCATTCTTTATTGCAATCCGCATCGGATGTGCAAGCCGAATCAAAAACACGACCCGTCATTTCCGGACGTACACCGTTAAAGCACAATCCCATATCGCAATATTTATCCGTACCGCAATCGGCATCCGTTTTACATTCGCCAAATTCAGTTGTTATCGGTTCAAAATAAAACTCCATTGTATTGTTATCCGATTCATCACATGGGTCAGTTTCAGTATCAGAATTATAATCTTCATTACCAACATACACGGCGACCGTTTGTTTTAATCCATCACCGACTTGTTTACAAATAGAAGTCGGCACACCTGTGATTTGAATGCCATATTGCGTTTCATCTTCGGGATTTTGGACCACCGTAAAATCATATCCGGCAGTTGTTTTTGTGCCATAGTCAGAAGATAAAA
>JAFXFY010000216.1 GCA_017513365.1 Alphaproteobacteria bacterium
TACGAATGATTTTATATACCTCAAACTGATTGACATAAGGCATTTTGTTAAACCAAAATTCTTCCAAACCACACCGTTGTATCAATTTGTATAATCTTAAATTTTTAGTCGGCAACGATATTAATTGGTCTTGTGAAAGCGTATTTAATTCTTTTTTCGCATCTTCTAATTTTTTTTGATTTGGTATTCTTAAATGACGACACAATAATTTTGCAATTTCAAACTGTCTACACTTCCTTGCAATTTGAATAGCATTTAAACCGGCATTGTTTTTAGCTTCTATATCTGCTCCCTGTGATATAAGAAATTCTACAATATCTTTATTCTTTTTTTCAACGGCAGCCATTAACGGCGTAAAACCTGTTTCAGCCGAACAATTAACATCATAACCTAATTGGACTAACTCTTTGACAACATCTAACCGATTAAAATTAATACTTGCAAATAACCCGGTCATACGAATACGATCTGTATATTTAAATATGTGTTTTTTAGCACATAAAGAACCATAAGGATATTCCTGCATAGGATAATAACAAATATTATTTTCTTCTGCCGAATCTATCAATTTAAGTAAATATGCTGTCATTTCAGATGAACCATACAAAAAAGCATAATCAATAGGCGTTTGACTGAGACTGGTACAATCTGTTAATGATACACCGTTTTGCAAAAATAAATCAACAATATCTTTATCGTTAGACTTAATGGCAAAAAAAATCGGCAAATCAATCGGATGTTTAATCATCTCACCGGTAATATCCGCTCCCCATTCAATTAATCTTTTTGTTGTTTCGTAATTTCCGGAGGCTGCGGCTTTTTCTATTGGTTCATATGTCTGCCAACAACGACGTTTAAAATACTGTCTGACAAAACGATTCCATTTTGTTTTCAAAGAAAATGACGCACCTTTTTTGGCTTGAAAATAAGCTCCTTTTTCTATAAAAGCATCAACTATTTCAGCATTTCCTTTTTCAAGAGCCAATAAAAATTCATCATTATAAAAAGTAATACCTTCATTTAACAAAAATAGAACAACTTTTGTTTCTTTATTCACAATTGCTTTTGGGAACAAATGTTTTTTGTTAAAAAACTGTTTATCACTACGATAAATAAGTTTGGCAATATCCGTATGATTATTTTCCAATGCATAATGAATTGCCGTTTTTTCATCTGCCTCTATGCCAACATTTGCTCCATTTTGCAATAACCATTTTGCTAATTTTTTATGCCCGTATTTTGAGGCAATCATTAAGGGCGTCATTTCTTTGGTATTTACTAACAAAACCGTATTCAAATCTACATTGGCAAATTCTGATTGAATTGTTTTCAAATCACCTTCTAAACACAAATCACATAATTTGTTTTTATCAAAAATTTTCGTACGACTTACCATCCACCTCGTCCTCTTGTTTCACGCATAACATCTTCAACTTTAAGACGAATGGATTTTTTCATTTCATGCCGACAAACTTTATATACTTCTACTTGTGATAAATAATCCATTTGTTTAAACCATTCTGCCAATAAACTATATGCTACAAGCGTACTATATAAAGTTGTATGCGTATCATGTAAATTTTTACGTTCACATGGTTTAATTTCTTGTATTTCTCTCAAAATTTGCTTTTTAATTTGTTCATATCGTTGGGGCTGAACAATATGTACATTTTCTTGTGCATATTGAATGTAATCAATAATTTCTTGATTTCCAGTATTTTGCGCGGTCTTTAAAATGGTATCTGGTGAATTATCTATGAATAAATCAGCACCGGCTTCTACAATTAATTTAACACAATTTAAATTTTTTCCAGAAATAGCATGAATCAACGGTTTGTAAACATTTAATTTAGCATTAACACAAGCACCCTGTTCTATCAAAAAACGGGCAGCATCTTCTTTCTCGTGTAAAAGAGCATTGTTTAAA
>JAFXFY010000217.1 GCA_017513365.1 Alphaproteobacteria bacterium
CCACTAACAACAGCGGATATTTACACACGAAACAAGACGTGGACGGCGTTGGCAAATAATGTGCTTGAGCGGCATGAGGGCCACTGGCGGCAATAACATCAAAGCTGTCGGCCACATACAGTGGATTTTGTGCGCGCAGGCCATGTAATTCCTTAACACAATCCAATTCCGTAATGGTTTCTTTTTGTTGTTCTACAAAGGCCAAAAATTTACAAATTACGGCACTTTCATATAAGCATGCTTGCCGTAAATTTTGAATTTCTATGGCATTTTTTTGAGCTTTCATTGTGGCAATGATATCGGGCTTATCCGTCAAAGCCTTTGCCAATTTTTCATACAATGAGTAGGGCAGGCGGTTAAAATCGCTCATCACTTTCTTTTTGGATAAGGCTTTGAGTGATTTTTCCGTCAGCTGTTCGCATTTACCGGTGGCATAGACAATGGCTCGGTCATAATAAATCGGACATTCGGGATTTTGCAAATCTCTGCGATTAATTAACCAAGACACAGATTCCGGATCGGCCACTAACATCGCATCAAAACCGGCCATGGCAATTTCACTGGCAACTGAGGCAATTTTATCCTCGGCACTGCGTCCGGCATAGGTTTCGTCATATTCGGTCGGTTTCATCTCGGCCGGTTCAGGTCGTCCCATCCAAAACATATCCACAATGTTATCCGATAAATTAACCCATTTGATTTTGTACTCTTTTGTTTTGGATTGCATACTCAAAATACTGGCAGCCGAATGAATATCACCATTAAAAGCGATTTTTTTGCCTTTTAAGTTTTCGGTTATCCATTTTAAAGGTGTTGTTTCGGTCGGAACCTCTATCACGTCAAAACGTGTTTGGCGTTTGGCTTGAATGGTATATCTTGAATCCACGAATAAAACCGCTTGTTCAGCCGTTATCACAGCCAAACCGGCAGAACCCGAAAATCCGGTCAAAGCCTGTAACCGTTTTTTGTCAGCCGTTAAATATTCGCCCAAAAATTCATCTTGATGAGGCACCAATACGGCATCTAAACCGTTTTGCACCAAATATGCTTTAATCTTTTCTAACAACTAATGTACTCCATCCGTTAATGCGATATTTCGCAACCAATTTTAAACCGATATCTGTATGAGCCTTTAACACCCACCGTTCTTGGCGGATGAGAAAACCCGATAAAATCGCCATACCGCCCGATGTTAAATGCTCTTTTAAATCGCCGGCCATAGTGATAAGAGGTCTTGCCAAAATGTTGCAAAACACCAAATCGTATTGACCGTTAACCCCTTTATATCCATCGCTTTCCCACACACGCATCAAGTGGTCTAAACCATTTATTTTAGCACTGTTTGTTGTAACTAAAACCGATTCCGGATCAATATCCACGGCATCAACCGGTGCGTTAAATGTTTTAGCATAAGCCATCGCTAAAATTCCACTGCCACAACCCACATCAATAACTTTTTTCGGTTTTTCGGTCAGTTCATTTAAAGCCGTTAAACACCCTTGTGTTGTTTGATGTTCACCAGATCCGAAAGCCGTCGCCGCATCAATTTGCAAGGCGATTTTATCTGCCGGCGGTTCGTCTTTGATGTGAGAACCATAAATATAATATTTGCCGATTGTAACGGGGGGAAAGCTGATAAGACTTTCTTTTAGCCAATTCTTTTTGGGCATAGCATTTAAGGACCATATCGGCTCCGAAATGCCACACATTTGGCTTGCGAAACCCATAGCCCGTTTAATATCGTCCATTTGTGGTTCGGTTTCATAAATGGCCTGAACCTCCCACAACCCTTTATGTTCGCCTTTTTCAATCGGCATGGTTAAAATGGCACTGGCAAATTCTTCCAAAGCCATCTCAAACGTTGCCACATGTTCCGGGGCAACCAAGAACTTCATATCAAAGTTATCATAACATGGATTTTTATCGTATAGCATTTTCTATCTCCTTTTTGGCGCCATTATGCATAAAAAAATATAAAAAATCAAGAAAAAAAATTCAAATTGTTTTTTCTGTCGCGAAAAATATTGACATAAAAATGTTTGTGTGTTATTATAGGTGAAAATATTCTGGAGAAAATCATTTATGGAAGATATTCAAACAGCTGTTGATAAAGTAGCATATTTATATCCAACCCCCAAATATCCTGAGCAAAAAACAGATTGGGATATTGGGCACAAATGTTTGGCGTATTTTGAACAACAACTACCATTATCTCGTATGTTGTTGCCTTGGTATATGAAACATAAATTGCATCGTTGTTTTTGCAAAATGTCTGCCGAAATTCATCAAACCAGAGAGAGTATTGAAGATGTTGTTAAGGCCATGGAATTGGGAAGTGAACAGTTGGGAAAATTAAGAGATGAAAAGAAAAGTCTCTTTAATGATGTTGCAATGCCTCATTTAATTAAAAAATATAAGGTCGCAAATTGTCAAGAATTAACGGATGTTGCTTATCGGTGGATGACGAAACAAGGTAAAAAGTGTTATAGTGTAGAGTGTGGTTTTTCGGATGGTGAAGGGAATGATTTAAAGTGTTCTCATATTTTGCTGTTATACCGAAACGATAATGCAGTTCAATCAAGCACTCAGATAATGGCTGATTTAAATCATCCGAATGTTCGGGCTTTAGATATGTTGTTCGGACGGTGTGGTCGGGCATATGACATTTTGAATGAATTGGCTATGGAAAGCGTTTGTATGATTGATGCTGAACAAACTCGCCCTTTAAAACAAGGTGATGTCTTAAATTTATGGAATCAAAATTTAGCCAATGAAAAAGATTTGACATGTTTGAACACATATAATGTCGGTGTTGTTCAATCGGACTTATTAAAGCGCAAAAAATTAGTTTTATATGATAAACCACAAAACGTTGCTTTAGATAACGATATGATATCTTTTTTTGTGGACAGAATTGGTATGTTCATGGAGCGACAATAAATTAAGGGGTCTTAAATAGTCCTTACTTCATATCTAACACTTTTTGTAATAAATCTCGGGCGACATTAGCGTCTAGCATTTTTTTGATTTTATTGCGTCGCATACCGATATCCATCATAAAACTTTCGGCTCGGGTGGAAGAATGGCGTTCATCTATAAAAAATATCGGCAGACCGAATTTTTCCTCTAACCTTTTTGCAAACAATCTGACAGAGTGGGCGGTGTCTCCCTCGGTACCGTCGGGTTGATAGGGCATACCTATAACAAATCCGCAAGCCTCACGGGAACGCACAATATCATCTAATTCCACAATTTTTGAGATAATTTTTAACGGATACGCCAAATTGCGTTCTTTATCCGAAACGGCAACACCAATGCGAACCGCTCCATAGTCTATTCCGATTAATGGTCTGCCGGCGGGAAGATTTTTTTTAAATTCTGCCCATAAAATATCTTGAGTTTTGTTTTCGTTTTCGCTACAATGCATATCAATCATATCCCCTTTTATATAAGGAGTACACAAAAAATGCAAGAAAAAAAAGTCATTATTGCCTCGGATCATGCCGGTTGTCCAGCCAAAGCCGTTGTTCGGAAACACTTAGAGGAACTGGGCTGTACGGTTTTTGACTATGGCCCTCATACGTCGGATAAGCCGATAGATTATCCCGATAAAGCCTATATGATGGCAAAAGGATTAAATCGTAATGAGGCACAAATCGGTATTTTATTATGTGGTTCAGGAATTGGCATGAGTATTGCCGTTAATCGTTATGCTCATGTGCGTGGAGCGTTGTGCTGTAATGCCGAAATGGCAAGGCTGGCAAGGGCTCATAATAATGCTAATGTACTGATATTGGGTGGGCGTTTAACAGATGATAAAACGCTTATTGAATGCGTTGATGCTTTCTTAAATACACGTTATGAAAGCGGTCGTCATGAAGTCAGAGTGAAAAAATTATGGAGAATGCCAAATGAATTGTAAGACAGAAAGTATGAAAAATTTTTGGGAAACACCGCTGGCGGAGGCTGATGCCGATGTCGCCAGAATGATTACACGTGAATTGTGGCGTCAACAAGATCATATTGAATTAATTGCCTCGGAAAATATTGTGTCAAAGGCTGTGTTGGAAGCCGCCGGTAGTGTTATGACCAATAAATATGCCGAAGGGTATGTCGCACGGCGTTATTATCACGGCTGTGAATGTGTGGACGAGGTGGAACAATTAGCGATTGACCGAGCCAAACAAATTTTTGGGGCAGGGTTTGCGAATGTTCAACCGCATTCGGGCAGTCAAGCCAATGCAGGCGTGTATTTGGCGTTATTGCAACCGGGTGATACCATTTTGGGGATGAGTTTAGATGCCGGTGGTCATTTAACCCACGGATGTAAAGTATCTTCATCGGGTAAGTATTACAATGCCGTCTCTTATGGTGTAGATGATAACGGATTGATTGATTATGAAGACGTGGCTCGTATTGCCAAGGAACATAATCCAAAACTCATTATTGCCGGTGGCTCGGCTTATGCCCGTATTATTGATTTTAAAAAGTTCCGTGAAATTGCCGATTCGATTGGGGCTTATTTAATGGTGGATATGGCTCAC
>JAFXFY010000218.1 GCA_017513365.1 Alphaproteobacteria bacterium
AAGGGAAGAGGCATTTTGGATACCGTTCACGAATCTGTGCCGGTGGCCGTTCCTGTTGTTCTGTCTCGTGATTTGCTCAGAACATCTAGCAAAGAGTATGCCAAAAGACACCGTTGGCGTAGTCGTCACAAAAATTAACCTCCTGATGAAAAATCCCTCGTTTGGTGAGGGATTTTTTTTGTATGGGGTTAAAGGGCGTTATTTTTTTATTTTAATAATTTTGCAAACCGATAAAAAATCAGTTGATTTTATGATGGTGTTTTGCTAATCTACCCTTAAGGCGAGGTGTTCTTGCCCTGAGGTGTCAGAACCTCTCTATTAGCGTCTAAGTGTGAGACGAAAAATGCACGCTTTCCAAGCGGTTGGAAGGCGTCTGAATAAGTTAGAGGAATATCCTTTAATAAATATGTCGCACTATACTAATTGATAGTTCTGAACTTCCAGCCACTTTTTTGGGTCAAAAAGGTGGTTTTTGTTTAATTTAAACCGAAAGGAAGAAGGTATGTATCAAATTTTAATTTTGATTTGTGGAGTGTTTTTATCCTCAACTATTGTTCTAGCCGATGATGCCTCTGAAACCTGTGCAAATGGAGCTGGTAAGGTTGTATATGGTGTTGTTGATAATGAAAAATATTGTGTCGGTACCGGTAATTTAAATTGGTGGAATACGTATGCTTGGTGTGATGCACAAGGAATGACACTACCGGATATTACTCAGGATTGCCGGTGTTCAGAAGTTACGAGCGATTGTTCGGCAGGATATTGTCCTAATTTTGGTTCACGTTTTACAGAGGGCTATATGTGGTTTGCCAATACAGATGATAATGGAAAAGCTTATCATGCCCAAATTTCCTCAGGGATTGGGTGGCCTCGTTTCGGATTAAAGGAAAAGAGTAATACCTATAGAATGGTGGCAATTTGTAAAATGTAATAGGTGTATTTTTTTCAAAAGTCTTCGAATGAGTTCATAAAAAAAGGAATTTACCAGTCTGGTTGGTCATTTTCATACACAAAAAAACCGCCGTAAAATCGGGCGGTATTTTTATTGATTTTAAAAACCTTAGTATCCTTCGCTATGGTAGCGTTTTCTGGCCATTTTACGAGAACGACGAATGCATTCTGTTGCTTTTCTGGCTTTTTTTTCAGACGGTTTTTCATAATATCTGCGCAATTTCATTTCACGGAAGCTGCCTTCTCTTTGCATTTTCTTTTTCAAAACACGCAAAGCTTGTTCGATATTATTGTCATGAACAACGATAGTAACTATGGTACTCACACTCCTTTCGGACTATCTAATGGTTTATTTGTGCGTGCATTCTATCATATATTTTATATGAATGCAAGAACTTTTTTAATGTTAAATGATTTATCTGCGTCTAGGGCCGTATAACGAAACCGGTTTTTCCAAAATACTCATTAATTTTTGAACGTTTTCTTGGCCTGTAACCCGAATAGAGGTACAATGAGTTGTCGCACCCGAACATATTGTATTTGGAATATGGTTTTTATCTAATTCATAACGAATATAATCAATTTGCGATTCGCTTAAATGATCAACATTCATACGACTTAAACTTTGCCCTTTTGAATCAAAATCGGCAATCCAATTGCTTTGTTTGTTCCACTCAATGATTTTTGAACTTGGTTTTATACTCATTTTTTACACCTATAAAATGGGCCCATTAAACCTGAGCCCGTATTTCACTTAACGAAAAAAATCTTTTAAATAGTCGGCTAATTTTGCGACTTCAATACGCTCTTGAGCCATTGTATCCCGATCACGCAACGTAACGGTTGCCGGTGATTGTTCAATGGATTCAAAATCAACTGTAATACAAATTGGTGTGCCGATTTCATCATGACGGCGATAGGCTTTACCGACATTACCGGAATCTTCCAACATCACACGGCCGATACCGGTTTTAAGAAGGTTATCTTTAATATCATGAGCCATTTTCATAATATCCGGATTGTTGCGTTTCAGCGGAATAACGGCCACTTTTACCGGAGCCAGATGTTTTTTGAGCTTTAACACAATGCGTTCTGTTCCGTTCGGCAATTGTTCTTGTGTAAAGGCATCCATCATTAACACAACAAAAGCCCGATCCAATCCCATCGCCGTTTCCACAACAT
>JAFXFY010000219.1 GCA_017513365.1 Alphaproteobacteria bacterium
ACATAAGCACTTGGAAGAAGAAGAAATGTTTTAACCCGCATAAACAACGGCAGGCACTTCACACCAAATCCGAAATCTATCCCATCGAATCCATTTTTTTGCTGGAATATTTTTCTTCGGTTCTTGCCGAGCATATTCTTTTGCCACAAAAATAGTTCCCCGACTGGTAATGACATGGCAATGTCCCAGCGTAAAGCGTTGTTTGAAATTTTCTAATGCTTTTTCTGTGGCTTCCATAGACAACGGTGTTTCACTTTGACCGATGATGTCTAACGTTTTTGTCAGGACTCTTAGGCGGATTTCCAAGGGTAAATCATAAAAGGCTTTTTTTGAAATTTTGGCAAAGCCACGCTCATCAATGTGAACGTATTCTTTAAAAAACGAATCGGTATAAAAATTTAAAGCGTCTTTTGCACGTTGTAATCGTTTTGCTGACAGCAAAACACCGGATTTAGTTAATCCCGTTTGCCATAGATTATTTAATTGTTTTCGCCAACGGACTCGCTCAAAAACATCATCCTGATTCATGGGGTCTTCTACCCAAGTTAGATTTTTAGAGGTTAAGATGTCTAAAATTACTGTTTTATCCACATTTAATAATGGACGAAGTAATGTTAAATTCCCTCGGTTTGATGCCGGATGAATGGCGCATAATCCATCTAAACCACTGCCACGGGCCAGACGGGCAAAAAATGTTTCAGATTGATCATCGCTGTGATGGGCCAAACACACATAGTGAATATTGTTTTTTTCACAAAATTCTTGCAATAAGGTATAGCGAATTTCTCTGGCTTTTTCTTCAATTCTGGTGGAGGGTTTGGGGCCGGTATAGGTCAAAATATGATGCTCAATTTTTAATTTTTTCATTTGATTGGCTACCCATTTGGCCTCTTTAGCGGCTTCGGGACGTAAATTGTGATTAACGGTCAAGGCAACAATTTTACGGTCGTTTTTTTGCCCCCAATCTCTCAGTAAAACCGCTAAGCATAAACTGTCGGCTCCACCGGAAACACCCACGCCGATAACTGCATTAGCCGGCAGGTCAAAGGTACTCATAAGAGCATTAAAATCAACTTGAGTTATTGTGGACACGCTAATTTTTTAGCCTCATCTTTTGCACGGGTTAAGGTTGTGGCATTGGCTTTAGGAAACTCGTCTGGCAGAGCCGTAAAGGCGGAACAGGCCTCTTCTTTTTTGCCGAGTTTATTCATGGTTAACCCTAATTTTAACAGGTTATCTGGGGCCTTGGAATTCTTTTTATAGGTTGTAAATCCTTCTGCAAAAATAGGGGCCGCTTGTTCATATTGCCCACGAGCATAATATGTTTCACCTAGCCAGTAATTGGCATTACCCGCTAAATCATGAGAGGAGTTGTTTTTGATAAAATCCAAAAAGGCTTTTTCGGCGGCCACATGTTTTCCTTCTCTAAGCAAATTATAGGCCTCGTCATATTGCTCTTGTGGTGTTTTTTTCGGGGCATCCGGTGTTGTTTTTTGAGGGGCTGCCGATTCGTTTTTAGATGTTTTGTCTTGTTCCAATAATTTGAAACGCATCTGTATATCGGCATTCATTTTGCTTAGTTGTTCTTTCGTTTGGGATAACTCATGAGTTAATTGTTCCACTTTTTGCGTCAGTTCATTTAAAGCACTTTCTTGAGCCATAATTTTGTTCAATAAGTCATCAGCTTGTTCGTTTGATACCGTTTTTTCTGCATCATCAGAGATGATATGTCCCTTATAGACACGTTGTTGCAGTAAAATTAAATCATGTTCAAAACGTTCCATTTTTTCTTGCAATGAATACAGTGGCGTTCCCATTTGAGCCAAGGCACTGTTTGCAAATAATAAAACTGTAGCAACTAAAGTCAAATGTTTCATGTTATTCCTCATTATAAAAACCTCTTACCATATTACAGGCAAGAGGTCGTTTTTGCAAAAGTTTTTTTGTTTTTCTTACAAAAAATTAGTATGCAACTGTTGTCGCATTACGGTTTTTAGCATAAGCTTCTTCCGTTGAGCCGGAAACGACCGGTCTTTCTGCACCGTAAGAAATTGTTTTGATGCGGTTTTTAGCAACACCTTTAGCAATTAAATAGCTGGCAGCAGCATTTGCACGGCGTTCACCTAAAGCTAAGTTGTATTCACGTGTACCACGTTC
>JAFXFY010000220.1 GCA_017513365.1 Alphaproteobacteria bacterium
CTGTGCCTTTTTAAAACAAGCTGTTGCCTTTGATTTCGTGTTATTAATTAGAACGTATGTCAGTTGGTTTTCTGAATTTTTTAATCAGCCAAATCCTACCGGTCGTATGTATTTGGTATGGGTGCCGTTTATCGCTCTGATTGGTATTTTCTTGGTGGGCATTTTCACTAATCCGTATAAATATATGCCAAATATTTTTGGGGGCGGTCGCTTGGCGGAATATGCCGATATCAAAAAAATGGGATTATTTGACGGTTTTGTGATTGTACTTGGTCGGTTTAAAGGAAAACTTTTGAAAATGCCCGAAACATTATCCGCATTGGTTGTAGCGCCTCCGGGAACCGGTAAAACGGCCGGTGTTGTGATTCCGACTATTTTGGAATCTCCTGGATTAAGCCTTATTGTAAACGACCCTAAGCCGGAATTGTGTTATAATACAACCGGGTATCGTGCGACAATTGGACCGGTGTTTGTGATTAACTGGGGGGCTGAAGACGAACCAGAAAAAGGATTGTATTATCCGGCATGGAACCCGCTTTCTGCCAGTTGTTTACCTCCTCCGGGAAAAGAACGGGATACTTATATTGAATCCATGGTTAACGTTTTGGTGGAAGAACCAAAAGGTGGGGCGGATCCTCACTGGGCTAAAACGGGGCGTAATGCCATGGTTGGTTTGTTGCAATTTATCTCCAGTAAGTGTGAACGGGCGCGAGCCAATGATTATTTTGCCGCTCGCTTAATGGATGATGCTTTTGATCAAGAAGATGCCGATGTGCTGAAAACATACTACGCCGAAATGGGAGATGCCAGTGCCCGTATTGCGATGGAGGCATTGGAACAAGGTAATTTAACATCCGAAAATTATGTGCCAGTCGGAACGTGGGACGGATTGCCTCAAATGTGGCATGGTAAAGAACCGTGTATTGCGATGGTGCTTGATTGGCGAAATGATATGCAAATGCGTATTGCAGCTGATTTAAAACGCAGAACGGATGCCGGTGATCAAGCGGCGGCCTTTGCCGATCCGGAACGTGAACTGTATGAAAATGCCGTAGCCGAATGTGAACGATTCGGATATTCCCGTCGTGCCGTGATTGAACTTAACCAATTGGCTGCAACGCCGGATAAAGAACGTGGCTCTATTATGTCAACGGCTTTGACGGGTGTGGGTATCTTTAAAAACTCTGCCGTGCGTGATAGAACAAAATTCAGCGATTTGACGTTCAGTGATATGCGTGGTATGCGTGATCCGATTACAGGTGAGATGAAACCGATTTCCGTTTATTTATCCGTAAACCAAGTTGATGCCAGAACACTTAACGTGATTACGGGGATTTTTGTGGAATTGATGAGTTCATACCTTATTTCAAACCCACCAAATTTTGTGAATAATAAGGGTGAAAAGGCCGGTCCTTTCCCTGTGTTGTTTGTGCTTGACGAGTTCCCTCAAATGCCGAAATTGGCCGCTGTGAAGGATGGTCCGGCTGTAGGGCGTGGTCAAAAAGTGTCTTACTTGTTGATTGGACAAGATTTAGGTCAGATTTCCGGTCAATATGGTAAGGACGATTTGGAAACCATTATTACGACAACGGCTGCAAAAGTTATTTTGTCTCAAAACAACGAACAAACAGCCGAACGTTTCAGTAAGATGATTGGGTCTAAAACAATTGAAGTGGCCAGTTCCTCCAGAACAGAAGGATTCTCTCAACAAACAAACCCATTTGCGGCCAATATTTCTAGATCATTGCAAAGTTCCAATGTGGTCGGAACGTCGGATATGATGAGTTTGGATATGCTCAAACAATATGTGTTGTTCCAAGGGTTCTTAAATCGTCCGATTTTGGCGGATGCGCCTCGTTGGTATTTGGATAAGAATATGAAGAAAAAATGTGCTATGCCGACGGCACCGTTCGTACCGTATTGGGTTGTTGCCCAACGTGAAGAAACGGATTTGCAAGCTTTAAAATCATTGATGCAAGGTGAACTCGCCGAATTTGATGAAGAAATTGAAGGTGCCTAATGACGGATGAAAATAACATGCCTATTCAGTCGGAGTTTCAACAGGAATTAGAGGCCTTTTTGCGGTCTCAAAATATGCCGCCTCCTGCTGAATTTCATGAGGAAGAACCCGAAAAACCACAATCTTTTTGGGAAGCCTTATTTAAGGAAATGAATTTCCCCGGTATGGATTTGATGGCCGTTGGTTATTTTAATTTATCCAGTGATGATTTAGTGGAACAACGTCTTTTTTTCAGACGGTCTATGCGGGATTTTTTAAAGTTATTGGGTTATAACTATGCTAATGATTTACGGGATGCCGGTGTGTCGGAAGAAGGGTTATTTCACATTAAAAAGGGTAATTTGCCTGAAAATTTTACCGTTCATTTAAAATACCCATTAGAATACGGTGGGCGGATTGATTTTAACAATATGGTATTTATGCAAACGCATCCGTATCATGATTTGATACATGCCTATATTGACCAACAATTAGTTGGGGCAAACGGATCCATACGGCCCAGACAGTTATTTGTGCCGGTGCCGGTTGGTAAAGTATATGTGCCAACGTCAAATTATACGGGTAGTGGTGGTAAAAATAAACAAGATCGTAGTACTGTAGCGGGCTTTACACAGGCTGCTCTAAAAGACTTAATGATAAAATCTATGCCGGGGCGATAAGATGAAGTTATTAAAACAATTATTGAAACGTATGTATCATGATTATGCCGTTATGTTTCCCGGATTAGATGTGAAACGTATTCAACAAGCATCTGTTTTATTGCGAAAAGCCGGAGTACCACAAATCCCAAGTGATTATGTAACGTTTTTAACTCTAACAGATGGACTCAGCTGGAACGGATTAGAATTGTATTCTTTAAGTGAACATGAACGAGATAATGGGGCGTTTAAGCATATTGGATTGTTGCAAAGCTATGATGAACAATCACAAAATCCACTGCTCAAAAAGAAACTGATTATCGGACAAGCTCCTGAGGAATTAATAGCCTATTATCCGGTGCAAAACGAATATCAAATTTTGGATAGATATACATACCAAGTTATTTTAAAATTGCCCCGATTTTTTGATGTTCTGTATTTTTACACCGGTCATTTGACGGACAGTTCCGATAAACAAGGATAAAAGGGGAATAAAATCCTCTTTTTTTTATTTTTATCATAGACAAGAGATATTTATTTTGATATGCTTATTTTAAGACGACTGATGAGCGTCCCGAGGTGTCGTAACCTCTTTCTAGCGCATCCATTTTGGATGAATGTATATGCTTTCCGGCGTTGGCTGGAAGGCGGCCGAATAAGCCATTTGCGGTTAATAAGCCGCACTATATCGCTAGAATAGTTACGAACTTCCAGTCGCCACTCATCACGGCGATTTTTTTGTTATACAAAAATTAAGGAGTACAGTAATGACAAAAAATTTACAATATGAATCCGGTCGGTCAATGGTAGAAATGCTGGGCACTTTGGCGATTATTGGCGTGTTGTCCATTGGTGGTATTGCCGGATATTCATATGGTATGGATAAATATCGGGCAAATCGGACTATGTATGATGTAAATGTACGGGCCATTGATGTACTGGCTCAATTTGATGCAACTGGAGAAGCCTCATTAGATGGGTGGAAAAATGAAAAGACTCTTTACCCGATTACATTAGAAGATGAAACCATAGGAATTCAGGTATCCGGTGTTCCAACCCGTGTATGTGAGTTGATGGTAGAGGGTATGGAAAAACATGCAAAAGCTGTTAAAATTAATGCCGAATATGTGGGAGAAAACGCTGGCGATTGCGGTAATGAAAATACATTAGTCTTTTATTTTGATGAAGATGAAGAAAGTGGGGGAAGGGTAGAAAAATGTGGAGATATCGTATGTGAGCAATGTCAAACATGTGATACAAGTACGAATACATGTGTTGCAGTACCAGATGGTACGTTACCAAGTGATATGCCGACATGTACAAATGGTGAATATAAAAGTTATTGTGTTGGTGGTGTTTGTTTAGCCGATGGTTCTAAAGAGTGTGGCGGTGATCCAGAGTGTAGTTTTTATATGGAAGGTGAATGTCTGACACTTGATTCAGGATATTTATTGGAAGCAGGAATAGAAGGATACCGTTGTACGAAAAATGGTCAAGATGGTTTTTGTATGGCGGGGATATGTGAAGCTTTCAACTCGGTAGATTGTCCTGGTGATAAAGGATGTGTCGTTAAAATTAACGGAGAATGTCTCAATATAATATCTACTTGCACAAAAGATAATAA
>JAFXFY010000221.1 GCA_017513365.1 Alphaproteobacteria bacterium
CTGAATAAGCCGAGCCGTTTTCCGCAAACACGGTTTTCTAACATCCGCCCACTTTTTGAGTGGGTTTTGTTTAATGCAAAATAAGGAGTTGGAAAAATGAATAAAATTTTAATTGTATGTGGTCTTTTGATGGTGTCAACCGTGGCATTTGCCGATGATATAACTGTTGAAAGTTGTGCCGATGGAGCGGGAACCGTTATCACAGGTGTCGTCAGTGGACATAAATATTGTATGAGTAATAAGGGTATGAACTATTGGAATGCTGTGGCGTGGTGTGATGGGCAAGGACGCAGGTTGTTTAGTATGGATGATTGTGCATGTTCTGGGACGACAAATTGTGCAGAGAAGTGTCCAGAGATGGTAAATGTTGTCTCGTGTCATCGTTGGACAGACACACCTATTGGCACAACGCAGATGTATATGGTGCCGTCTGGTGGAGGTAAACCTCGCTCTCTTGATCGTGCTTATAATTATGATTGTTGTGCTTTGTGCAAGTAATATACATATAATTTCCTTATTTGTTTTTTGCCAATATTTTTTTGGAAAGTATCGGCAAAAGCATTGTTAGTCGGAATTGTACGACACTTAACGGCGGTAAAAATTAACTCCGGCGGATACAAAAATGGTGCCGTTTAGAGGGACCGAACCCTTGGGCCCTCGCATTACGAATACGTTGCGGGGGCAACGCTCTTAATAATATAGAAAACAGATACAAAAATGGTGCCGTTTAGAGGAGTCGAACCCCCGACCCACGCATTACGAATGCGTTGCTCTACCAACTGAGCTAAAACGGCACATAGGAAATGTATACACATATTTTTGCCAAAATGCAACAAAAATATGCACCCCGGATACACTTTTTATATTTTGAAACGCATGAAAGTAGAATACGTTTGCAAGGAATGAGCTAAAAAAATACAAAAAAAGACCCGAAAAACGGGCCTTGTATTCCTTAACGAGAAGCTTGACCAGCTTTTGTAATTATTGGTGTATCACGTTTTGTCGGGGCTTTGCCTATCTCGGCAATAGCGGCCGCTAATGTTGTTTCTTTTGGTTTTTCGGCATTGCGTTCCGGCGTACCGCATGCAAACGCTGTTGCCTCTTTAAAATCTATAGAACTTGTCATGGCCTTACTCCTTTCTTGAGTTTGTCAATATTTCTTATAATACTATTCTAACAGATATTTGAAAAACTGTCAACCCTCAAAATTATTTTTTCTTACACTTTTTTGTCAATAAATGGTTAACAAGCTATTTGGCCACCACGACCATCGCTTCACGTAAAACACGGTCTCCACCAATGGTATAACCGGTTTGCATTTCTTGGACAATTGTGCCGGCTTCGGTATCCGGAACATCAATTTGGCTGATAACTTGGTGTAAATTCGGGTCAAAGACTTTGCCTAAGGACTCTATCTTTTCAACTCCTTGTTTTTTAAGGGCATCACTTAATTGTTTTTGAACCATTTGTAAGCCGGTAATCATATTTTTTAGAAAAGCATTATCCGGTGCGTTATCAACCTCTTTTTGGGCGCATTCTAACGCATTGGCCAAACAATCGGCCACAGGCAATAAATCTTTAGCAAATTTGGAACAAGCAAATTTTAAATGGTTTTCCATATCAATAGCTGTTCTTTTGCGTAAGTTTTCCATTTCGGCTTGCATGCGCATCGCTCGTTCTTTCCATTCGGCACATTCTTCAACGGCTTTGATTAATTCTTCCTTATCGGCCGATTTTTTATCTTTTGTTGGTCCCACTTTTGTTTGTTTTTCATCCGTTTTGTTTGGATTGGGGGCTTTTGGTTTTTCCGCTACTTGAGATAAGTGTTCTTTTAACGAATTTTTTTTATCCATTATGTATCCTTTATGTTGTCAAAATCAGATGACATAAATATAAATGTATTCATGTTAAAAATCAAGAGCCTTGATTTATTTTTCAAAACGGGCTATAAATGCCTCATAACAATGAAAGGATATAAAATATGATTAGACCGTCTGACAGAATGCCTGATGAACTCAGAAAAGTTGAGCTTGAAATTAATGTGAATAAACATGCCGAAGGGTCTTGTTCCATAAAATGCGGAGATACGCACGTTATTTGTACGGCCACCATTGAAGATAAAGTTCCAAAATGGATTAAA
>JAFXFY010000222.1 GCA_017513365.1 Alphaproteobacteria bacterium
AGCTGACTAATCTACGTCCTTGGGCATCACACCAAGCCATTGCATTCCACCAATTCATATTATTATTACTCATACAGTATTTATGCCCCGTTACGGCTCCTATGACAACCGTTCCGGCACCATCTGCACACGTTTCGGGAGTGGTTGTATCATCTGCAAACACGGCAGAAGACATCATGACCACACCACACATCAATATTAATATTTTACGCATTTTTCTAACTCCTTTTATCTGTTAAACAAAACCCACTTGAAACAAGCGGGCGGATGTTAGAAAACCGTACGAAATAAAACGGCTCGGCTTATTCAAGCCTTTCAGCCTTTATTCACCGACATCCGCCCCAATGGCGAATGCCAATTTTTTTAGTTGGTACTAACCAACTTTATTTCGTATGGGTTTTCTAAGCCCAACTTTCGGCACTCCGAAAGCATATTTACTGTAAAATGAAATCAGAAAAAATGCAAGGTCTTTTTTTACTTTTTGATGTATTGTTTTTATGATAAAAATTCCCATATATTCTTTATGACAAAAGAATTAATTATTGCAGCAGGGTGTTTTTGGGGTGTGCAACACGCTTTTGAAACGGAAACGGGTGTTGTGGCCACTGAGGTAGGATATACCGGTGGTCATACCGAAAATCCCACCTATAATGAGGTATGTACAGGTACTACAGGGCATGCCGAAGCTGTTCGCATTGTTTATGATAAATCCCAAACCAACGATGAAACGTTGTTAAAAATGTTTTTCAAAATTCATAATCCAACCTCGTTGAACCGACAAGGTCCCGATGTCGGCAGTCAGTACCGCTCAGCGATTTTTTACCTAACTGAAAATCAAAAACGAATCGCCGAACGGTTAATCGCTGATTTAAATGCCTCGGGCAGATATGCTCATCCGATTGTAACGAAAATTGAACCGGCCGGTCCTTTTTATCCCGCCGAAGAATATCATCAAGATTATCTGGCAAAACGTGGATTAAAAGTTCATTATTTAAATAAAACAGATGATGATTGGCGTGAAACGTTATCGCCAGACCAATATGCTGTTTTACGTCAAAAGGGAACGCAAAAACCATTTATTGGAAAATACCTGTATTTTTTTGAAGACGGTGTTTATCGGTGTGCTGCTTGTGGTAATAAATTATTTGACGGTCGTCGTAAATTTGCCAGCTCTTGCGGATGGCCATCTTTTGATACTGCTTTACAAGGCAGTGTTCAAATTCGCAAAGATTTTTCCCATTTTATGATTCGTGATGAAGTCATTTGTGCCAGATGTGGATCGCATTTAGGACATATTTTTTCAGATGGTCCCACCAAAACGGGGGATAGATATTGTATTAACTCAATCGCTCTTGATTTTGATAAAAATCAAATGATTGACGCAAAAGATTAAAGTAATGCTTTATATTAAAATTTTGCTTGCATAACATCAAAATATATGATATCTTTTTTTGTGGAGGATATCATGCAAGAAAATTTCACACTCAAAAATGGTAAAACGGTTTTAATACGAGATATTGTATCGGATGATTATGAAGCTATGCAAATATATTTGCAAAAACTGGCAACCGAAACAATTTTTACGAATCAATATGTGGGGAGAAAGCCTCGCTCAAAAGAAAGTTTTGATAAGCAATGCGAAAATCCGTATTCTTGGAGCGTCGGCATTTTTGATGGTGATAGAATCCTTGGGGCTTGCCAATGTTTTATTTATCATCCCGAACATTTATGGTGCGGTTATACGGCTCAGTTTGGTATTCATATGTTGGAAGAGGTTCAATCTTCGGGACTTGGAATGCACTTAATGACTTTAATGGAACGGTGGTGTCTTGCTCAAGGTATGGAACGCATAGAGGCCTCAGTTCGCACGCAAAATCGTAAAGCCATTTCTTTATACCTTAAGTGCGGATATGAAATTGAAGGATTATCCAAACGCAAAGCCCTCATTAATGGTGTATGGCACGATGAATATCGTATTGCAAAACTGTTAAATAATGTAAAGGGCTAGGTTGTTTTTAAGTGGCACTTTCCCCATATAACCTAAAAAGGGGGAAATATGCATGAAATTAATCCAAAAGATATTTGTCCGACCGATTTGGTGTTGGATGTTAGAACAGTAGCCGAACATGATAAAATGGCGTTAACGATGCCACATTGGCATGTGGATATAGCGCACTTAAATCCGATTAAGTTTATTAAAGAACATGGATTGGATGGTTCTAAAACCCTTTATATTTTGTGTCGTCATGGTGGGCGAGGTATGACGGCTGCCGAAAAATTTATTCGTGTCGGTTTTACAAATGTTGCGGTCATAAAGGGGGGTATTTTAAATGCGCAGAAAGAGGGGATGCAAATCCTTTATTCGCACAGCATTTCTATGGAACGGCAAGTACGAATTATGGCGGGCAGTATTGTTTTAACGGGTATTTTATTGGGACTTATTTCCCCGTGGTTTTACCTCATTTCGGCGCTCATGGGCTTGAGTTTAATTATCGGGGGTATTCGTGGGCGTTGCCCTTTGGTGTATATCCTATCCGAAATGCCTTGGAATCAGTGAGAATTTAGCTATAAAAATCCCCCCTTGGGTAAGGGGGGGGATTTATTCGGCTGGTTTATCTACACACGATTTACCATCGGCGGATTTTATTTGACCTTCTGGACATAATATGCATTGTATATTTGCATCAGAATATTTTTTATAATAACGATTTGGGCATTGATTACACGCATTTATTGTTGAAGGATGTGTTTCCGTGTCTTCACAAGAAAAACATCGTGGAATATCGACCCACCAACCACCTAGTAATCCCCAAAATTTTCCATTTGGACAAACACATTCTGTTTTATCATCGTTGGCAACCGCACCATAATCATAACATGAAACGCACAATCCGCCGTAACTCCCCATTTTTTCGTTCCAAATAACATTTTCTGAATATTGTGTACCATTTTGACCTTTAATTTCTGCACATTTAAAACAATTTTCTTTCGTTGTATTTTGGGTATGAAAAAATCTTGTTTTACAATTGATACAATCAATTCCCAAAAACATAACGTTTTCATCTTTATCTATACATCTTTGACAATATTCTTGTGTTGTTCGAAGATATACATTATTGCAAGAATAACAATTTGTAGCTTCTCCAGCACTTGGATCATGACCAAACATCATATCTCCGCACCGGTGGCAATTTTCTTGCGTTAAATCCGTACGTCTTGTAAAGTTGCAAGATTGGCAAACACCACTTGTGTTTTCCGTATATCCATGAGCACATTTGGAACACGTATCATTATAACAATATTCGCCCTCGGGACAATTTAAATCATCATCAAAACAATGCTCGCCGGTACAAACGGAACATGTACCATACTCCAACGAATCGGAGGTAATTTCAAAAATGTAACTCAGTTCATTTTCATCTTGCGTGCAATTCCAAGTGCTTTGCCCATTTGCTTTTAACATTAACACGTACTCTGGTTTGGTTTTGAGCAAAATATCACACGCTGTCTTAGACACACCCGATACATTAACAGAAATCAAATTCGGTGTTGTTTCTGATGTGGAATCATAAATAAAATCATCTAAACTCGGGAAAGTAAAAGAGTATTCATATGAGCTTTGTGTGTCCAGTTCCATATCTGGAAACTCTTCTGTTTCTAAGATTTGCCGGACTGTATTGGGGTATTTTGTTTCTTGATAAATCAGGCGAATGTCTTGTAGGACTTGATTGGCCCGATGTTTATTTATACCATAATTGTATCCTGCAATACCGCCGATGGTCAGTACGCCCATAACCGCCAAAACACCGATAGTTTCCACCATAGAACGACCGGATTGAGTTATATGTTTCACGTTAAACCTCCATAATAAAAAAATCGCTGAACAAGCTCAGCGACTGGAAGTTCCTAACTATTTCACACGATATAGTGCGGCATATTCACCGCTCGGTTTATTTTGCCACCTTCCAGCCCGGCCGGAAAGCGTACAATTTCGTCCTTACGCTTAGGACGCGTGTGAAAAGAGGTTAGGACACCTCAGTCTTGAGCTTTACTCAAAAACCAAATTCACTTTATCCAAAATAGAGGGTAAAATCAAGCATTATTTTTTATAGCAATAAAAATATAAAAAATCCTTTTCTTTTGGTAAATTGTATGATATAACCTATCACAGTTTTATTTATAAGAAAGGATAAAGTATGCAACAACAATTAGACGAGTTAAAATCAAGTGTTTTAACGGCCATTTCTAATGCCGCTTCTTTGCCGGCCTTGGATGAGGTTCGTGTGGGTGTTATGGGAAAAAATGGAAAATTGACCGCTATGATGAAGGGGTTAGGAGCCTTATCACCGGATGAACGTAAAGCCATGGGGCAGTTGTTGAATGTGGTTAAGGAAGAAATTGCCACGGCAATTGAAACGAAAAAAGCTGATTTGGAAACGGCAGCTTTAAATGCCAAACTCGCCACGGAAACGGTGGATGTGACTTTGCCCGTTCGCCCCGAAACGCATAGTGGGCGTATTCATCCGGTGTCTCAAGCGATGGAAGAAATGTTGACCATTTTTGCTCAAATGGGATTTGAGTTGGCTGATGGTCCGGATATTGAAGATGACTGGCATAACTTTGAAGCCTTAAATATTCCGCAAAGTCATCCGTCTCGTCAAATGCAAGCGACTTTCTTTATGGATAAAACGGTAGATAAGGTATTACGGACTCAAACATCCGGTGTACAAATTCGGACAATGGAAAAACACAAACTACCGATTAAGATTGTGGCTCCGGGGCGTGTGTATCGGTGCGATTATGATGCAACCCATACACCAATGTTCCACCAAATTGAAGGGTTGGTTATTGATAAAAAAACAAATTTGGCTAACTTAAAGACTGTTTTAACCGAATTTATGAAATTATTCTTTGAAACGGATGACGTTACACTCAGATTCCGTCCGAGTTATTTCCCGTTTACAGAACCATCTTATGAGGCCGATGTCGGTGGGGTTTTGGCTCGTGCCATCGGTAAAGAATGGTTAGAATTGCTCGGATGCGGTATGGTTCATCCGAATGTACTGCGCAATTGTGGTATTGATCCGGATGAATACCAAGGCTTTGCATTCGGTTGTGGTGTAGACCGTTTTGCGATGATGAAATACGGTATTCCGGATTTGCGCAGTTTCTTTGATGCCGATATGCGTTGGATTAAACACTACGGATTTATGGCCGGCGATATGCCAAATATTTTAACAGGCCTTTCATTAACAAACGGATCAAAAAGATAGGGGATAAAAAATGTTAGTATCACTTTCATGGTTAAAACAATATTTAGATACAAATGCAACTGTGGCAGAAATTGCCGATAAACTCACCTCTATCGGTTTAGAGGTTGAAGGTGTGGAAGATCGGGCTACGGCTATGGCTGACTTTATTGTTGGTGAAATTGTGGCTAAAGAAAAACACCCAAATGCCGATAAATTAAATGTGTTGACGGTGAATGCCGGTACGGAAAACTTACAAATTGTGTGTGGGGCTCCGAATTGTTATGTTGGTATGAAATCGGTTTTGGCTAAAGTTGGCACGATGATTCCGCACTATGGCGAAAAATTGGAAAAGGGTGTTATCCGAGGCGTTGAAAGTTTCGGGATGATGTGCTCCGAACGTGAATTGGAAATTGGTGATGATCACAGCGGTATTATCGATTTGAAAACGGATAAACCGGCCGGTACGCCTGTATCTGAAGTCATTAAATCCGAAGTCGTTTTTGATATTAATGTAACCCCAAACCGTGGCGATTGTTTTGGGGTAAAAGGGGTCGCCAGAGATTTGGCCGCAACCGGTATCGGGACGTTTATTGATAATCCGGCTGAACCAATTCAAGGCACATTTAAATCCCCGATTGATGTGAAAATTGAAGATGAAAATTGTCCTCAATTTGTCGGTCGTTATATTAAAGGCGTTAAAAATGTGCAAAGTCCGGATTGGCTGAAGGATAGATTGATTTCTGTGGGTCTGCGTCCGATTTCGGCTTTGGTTGATATTACAAACTACTTGAATATCGGTGAATGCAGACCGCTTCACGTTTTTGATGCCGATAAAGTAGCCGGTGATTTGGTTGTGCGTTCTGCTAAAGAGGGTGAAACATTAAAGGCTTTGGATGAAAAAGAATACACCTTAAAATCCGGTATGACGGTGATTGCCGATGATAACGGCGCGCAAAGTATTGCCGGTGTGATGGGTGGTGAACCGACAGGGTGTAGTGATGATACGGTTAATGTCTTTTTGGAATCGGCTTACTTTACACCGTTGTCTATTGCATCAACAGGTCGTTTACTGAATGCCGAATCGGATTCTCGCTCTCGCTTTGAACGTGGGGTTGATCCGGCCAGTGCCGTCCAAGGTAATGAAATTGCCACAAAATTAATTTTGGATATTTGCGGTGGTGAAGCCTCTGAAATCATTGTGGCGGGGGCTGAACCCAATTGGGCACATGAAATTGATTTTGATTTTGGGCAAGTTAAACGCCTGACCGGTATGGAAATTGCCCACGATAAAATGGTGGAAATCTTGAAAAAATTGGGCTTTGGTGTGAATGGAACAAAAATATCTGTTCCGTCTTGGCGAACAAATGATGTCCGTCAAAGTGCCGATTTGGTGGAAGAAATTGTCCGTATTTACGGCCTTGATGAATTGCCGGAGGCGCCAATGCGTACGGATATGCCTCTGAAGGGTATGCTGACCACCTTACAACGCCGTGAAATGATTGTCCGCCGGACATTGGCCGCTCGTGGCTTAAATCAAGCACTCACATGGTCCTTTATGGATTCCAAACTGGCAAAACACTTTGATAGCAAGGGTATCAAATTGGCAAACCCGATTGCCTCTGACTTAGATGAAATGCGCCCCAGCTTGATTCCGAACTTGCTGACGGCAGTAAAACGCAATCAAGACCGAGGGATTGCAGATGTGCAACTGTTTGAAGTCGGCCCAGAATTTTATTCCACTGAACCCACCGAACAACGTCTTGTGGCTGCTGGGGTCAGAGCAGGGGCCTGGACACCAAAACATTGGGCAGAATCCTCACGAAATGTGGATGTGTTTGATGCCAAGGCCGATGCGATTGAAGCACTCGCCAGTATGGATGCTCCGCAAACGCAAACATTCCGTAAAGCGCCAAGTTGGTATCATCCGGGGCGTTCCGGCAGTTTGTGTTTAGGTAAAAATGTGTTGGCTCACTTTGGTGAAATTCATCCGGCGATTTTGAAAATGCTTGATATTAAAACACCGGTTGTGGGATTTGAAGTCTATATGGATAATATGCCGGCGCCAAAATCAGCTAAATCCAAACACCAAAAACCGTTTAAGGCCTCTAACTTGATGCCACTGACACGTGATTTTGCCTTTGTGATGGATAAAGATGTAGATGCCGAACGCGTCATGAATACCATTAAAGGTGTGGATAAAGAAAAAATTACGGCTGTATCTATCTTTGATGAATACATGGGTACGAACTTGCCGGAAGGTAAAAAATCCTTAGCCGTTAAAGTGCAAATTCAACCGGTTGATAAGACCTTGACGGACAGCGATATTGAAATCTTGTCCACTCAAATTATTAATATGGTTAAGAAAAATAC
>JAFXFY010000223.1 GCA_017513365.1 Alphaproteobacteria bacterium
AGTTAATGGCACCGCCGATGGAATAATAGTATTTTTCTATAGCATTTGTGGCAAATAAAATACATCCGTCTTCAATAATGATACCGGCCGCTCTCAAACGAAAACGTTGTTTGTCCGGTGTTTGAAAACACACATCATTATTATTCATTTCTACGACAGTATTTTGTTTCATGCTTTCTCCTTTCTACAATAGTAAACCGGCAATGGCTGCCGAAATATAGGACGTTAATGTCCCGCATACCAAAGCTTTATATCCTAATTTAGCCAAATCTTGTTTTCGGGAAGGTTCTAATTCGCCGATACCTCCGATTTGCATTGCAATAGAGCCAAAGTTCGCAAATCCGCATAAGGCAAATGACGCAATAATAAATGCTTTGGCGGATAGAGGTGTTTCTAATCCCGTCATGTGCATATAGGCAATGAATTCATTAAAGACCAACTTTTCCCCCATTAATGATCCAACGGTAATGATTTCATTAATCGGTACGCCTAACAAGAAAGCAAATCCCGAAAAGATGACACCTAAAATACCACTTAAAGATAAGTCAGCAATATTTAATACGCCGATTTTGGCGGGAACGCCTAACGAGTTGACCAAGAATGCACCGAAAATACCCAATAAATAATCAAATAAAGCAATCAAGGCAATTAATCCGATTAACATGGCAATAATGTTTAACGCCACTTTTAATCCCGTACCGGCCCCATTTGCAATCGCATCAATTAAATTAACGCCGACTTTTTCATCTGTCAGAGCAAAATCTTCTTGCCGTCCCATCTTTTTATCTTCAGGAAAAACGATTTTTGACACCACCAAAGCACCGGGGGCCGCCATAAAACTGGCTGCCAGCAAATATTCCGCCGGAACGCCCATGCCGATATAAACGGCCATAATACTGCCGGAAATACAAGCCAAAGACCCAGTCATAGAGGCCAATAATTGCGACAAACTCATTTTTTTCAGATGTGGTTTAATCAACATTTGAGCTTCAACTTGTCCGATAAAGGCGCTGGCAATATTTGATACGGCTTCGGCACCGGTAATATTCATAAGTTTATACATGCCTTTGCCAAGGCATAAAATCACCCGTTGCATAATGCCAAAATAATATAACATATTCACCAAAACCATCACGAAAATTAAAACGGGGATTAAGGTGAGGGCAAACACAAAATCGGCACCGGCTCCTAACACTTCGGTTAATTTTTCGGGTCTGTCGGTTAAAAATCCAAAGACAAAATTACCGCCTTCAACGGCAAAATTGAGTATTTTTTGAATGCCGTTTCCCAAAGATTTAAAAATGCTTTGTCCTATGGTGGTTTTTAAGACAAAAAACGCAATTAAAAACTGTAAAATCAATCCGACACAAACGGTACGGTAATTGATGTTTTTACGATTATTGGACAGTAGAAAACATAATCCTAAAATAACAATGATGCCGATAATGCCCATTTTTTTCTCCTAATAATTATTATGAATTGATTATATTCTTTTTGATACATAATTCAATTAAAAAATTTATTGGACATTTAATAAAATCTTATGCATAATGATTAGCATAAAGAAAGGATACGCATGTTAGATATTTTAGCCGTTGGAGATGCCATTGTTGATAAGGTGATTGCCTTTGACGAAACAGATAAAGTGATGCAAAAGATTTTACCCGTTAAGGGATTGTTTTTTGAGGCCACACCCGAAGAACACTCTTATTTACGAACCAAAACAGCTTTGGCCGACTATGCGGGTGGATCGGCGGCGAACACCATTCGTTCTATGGCGTTATTGGGGGCTAAAACCGGTTTCGTCGGTATGGTTGGACAAGACGAAGACGGCGCATTTTTTAAACGCAGCTTGCTTGATTATGGAGTGGTATCGCACTTATATCAAACCGATAAAGAACCAACGGGATGCAGTGTTGTAATGGTGCATGATGATAAAGATAGAACCCAGTGTGCCAGAGCCTGTGCCTCATTGTTATTAATGACAACTGATATTCAAGATGATATTTTGCAAAATACGCACGCTGTTTTAACGGAAGGATATATGTTAAAGCGTCGGGCTGATTTGGTGGCTGATGTTATTAGGCGAGCCAAAGACAAAGGTGTTAAAAATTATTTTACTTTATCGGATGTGCATTGTGTGAAACACAGTCGTGATTTGATTTTACAGTTGTTGCCGTCTATAGATATTATATTTGGTAATGAATTTGAATTTGATGAGCTGAATATATCGTCAAAAGATTTATCACAAACTTTGTGTGTTAAAACATGCGGTGAAAAAGGTGTTGAGATTTTTTCAACAAAGATACAGGTATTTTATCCGTTAATGCCCCTAGAGGATTTTATTAACACCAATGGGGCAGGGGATGGATTCGCAGCCGGTTTTTTATTCGCCTATCATCAAAATCAGCCCTTAGAACAGTGTGTTCATATGGGGCATAAGGTGGCGTGCAATGTGTTGAAAACGGATTTAAGTTATTTACCTAAGGATGATTGTCATGATTGAAAAAATCACATTTGATAGCGGTGTGTCGGGGCCTCATTTGTTGGTGTTGGGGGCAATACATGGAAATGAAGTCGCCGGCCCTAATGCTATCTTTAAAATAATTGATGCGATTCAAACGTATCAAATTCATTTAAAAAGTGGGCGCTTGACCTTTGTGCCGATTTGTAATATGCAAGCGTGTCAAAAAGATATTCGTCAAATTGATGAAAATTTAAACCGAGTCATACGAATTCATGAAAATCCAAGTTCGTACGAACAACATTTGGCCAATGAACTTGTTCCGTTGATTGAACAATGTGATGTACTGTTGGATTTGCACTCCACCCACTCAAAAGGGGATGTGCCGTTTGCCTTTTGTGATTATCCGACATCGGAAAATAAGGCCTTGATTGAGGCCATAAATGTTCAGTATGTTTTATTGGGATGGCCCGAAATTTATGCCGGCAAAACACAAATTTCCGATTATTCAACCGAACGATGCGCTCATGATTATCAAAAAACGGGTATTACATTGGAATGTGGGTATCATAAGGAAGAGGACGCAACGGATGTAGCGTACGCAGCCATTGTCAATACGTTAATCCATTTAGGTATGATTGACGGAACGATAGCAAAAATGCCCCCTAAAACCTCTATTCGTTTGACGGACTATATCGTTAAAAATAAATCCGGACATTTATGCCAATCGTATAAGCATTTAGATGAAGTTATCCAAGGACAAAAAATTGCCGAATATGATGACGGTGAGGTTTTATATGCCCCTTATGACGGATATATTTTATTGCCTAATGCCAATGCCGAAATCGGTGCAGAGTGGTATTATTTAGGGGTGAAGGGATAACGCTTTAAAATGATTATAAAAAATGCTCTGAATGATCAGAGCATTTTATGTCATCAGCAAAAGACTAAAAATTCCACTGATTAAAAAAGTGAGGAGATAACTCAACGACAAATAGCGAAGCCATAGTCAATATGACGGCGGTAGTTCCCGATGGAGAGATTATCCGTGTTCACAGACCGAGCATAACAGGAATTATCTATCAAGTTATTTGTCCAAATAAAAGTATACTCCCCTAAATAGCTTTGCAAAGCCTGACCAAGTGCCGTCAATTCATGGTTCTTCCCATCATCAGCACCGTTCCAACCATTTATAAGGTCTGAGACGCTAATCAATCCATCTCGGCCTAATGCTTTACAGCCGGCATCTCCGTCCCACCAATTCATTGCGTTGTATGACACGTAATATGTTTTACCCTCAACATCAAGTTCTGTAAAGTCCGCCTCTACGCATGTGCCGGTAGCACCATTGGGGAATGCCTCAGTACATCCAGCATTTGGACTGGCGCAATATTCATTTTTACCCCTACATTTATTTTCGTTGTAGGTGCATCCTGTCGGTAAACATTCGCCCCAATGGCACATGCC
>JAFXFY010000224.1 GCA_017513365.1 Alphaproteobacteria bacterium
CTTTTACCACCTGCTCCATCTGTTCTTTGAAATACTCTCTCACGATGTATACGAGGGTCCGCTGATGCATATTATTGCGGCCAAAGCAGTGGCTTTTGGTGAAGTATTGCAACCGTCATTTAAAGAATATGCCGAAAAAGTCGTGCGTCATGCCAAAGTGTTAGAGACGGTGTTGCGTTCTCGGGGCATTAATTTGGTGTCTGGTGGGACAGACAGCCATTTGTTATTACTTGATTTGCGTGGTTGGAAAATTACCGGCGCTATGGCTTGTGATGCGTTGGCAAGAGCGCATATCGTTTGTAATAAAAACTCGGTACCGAATGATCCGCAAAAACCGACCATTACGTCAGGCCTTAGAATTGGAACACCTGCCGGTACAACCCGTGGGTTTGGTGAGGCCGAATTTGAAGCGATTGCCCATATGATTGCCGATGTGTTGGAAGGATTAGAGGCCCATCCGGATGATAATTCAGCCGTTGAAACAGCGGTGGCAGAAAAAGTATCCGCTATGTGCCGTGCTTTCCCGATTTATCAGAAAGGATTTTAAATTATGCGTTGCCCATTTTGTGGTTGTATGGAAAGTCAAGTTAAGGATTCTCGTCCGTCCGATGATGGGTCTAATATCCGTCGGCGCCGGAGTTGTCCCGAATGCGGATCCCGATTTACGACATTTGAATATGTGCAACTCAGAAATTTTACGGTGTTAAAACGTAATGATATGCGTGTACCGTTTGAACGGGATAAATTGGTGCGTTCCATTCAATTGGCGGTGCGTAAACGGGATATAGATTCGGTTCAAATTGAAAAAATTGTCAACAGCATTATTCGTCAGTTGGAAGCCGGCGGAGAATCGGAAATTAAATCCTCCGATATCGGAGAGTTGGTGATGGATTCGTTGTTAGAACTTGACAAAGTCGCCTATATCCGCTATGCTTCCGTTTATAAAAATTTTGCAACGACGGCAGATTTTGAAGAATTTGTCGCTAAACTTACAAAGGCTTAAAACATGGAACAAAAAAATACAACTTTAAAATACACAAATGCCAGATTGTTGGCAGTGCAAGCACTTTATACACATGCGATGACGGATGAAGCATGGGATAAAATTACCTCTCGTTGCTTAATGGGTGAAATCGGTGGGCAACTCATTGAAGATATTGCCGGTCGTGAAAATTATGTTGAGCTGTCGGCTGCTGATGCAAAATTATTTACGAAAATCGTGCAAGCGGTCAAAGAACGTGAAACCGATTTAGATGAGGCTATTAAAGGGGCTTTAAACGAAACGGTGCAGTACGATCGGTTGGAAATTACATTGAAATGTATTTTAATGGCGGGTATGGCGGAATTTTATGCCAATCCGAATTTAGATGCCCCGATTATTATCAATGAATATACGGATATTGCGAAATCTTTTTATGATGGCCCCGAAGTAAAAATTACAAATGCCGTTTTGGACCGATTCGCCAAAATCGTACGGGAATAAATCAAGGGCGTATCTAAAAAAATCCCCCGAAAAATGGAGGATTTTTTTGTTTTTTTAGGGGTTAATTTCCTCCAGCATGAGCGCAATCTGGAAAATTACAGCTAATATATGGATCTTCTACTGATGTTCCTCCTTCTTCTTCACACCAACCAATATGCCTGCAACCATAAAGCACAGGAACGCAATCCCGATACCACATCATACCATCCGGACACAGCACATTGCCCCAAAACCAGGGCTCTGAGGGTTTAGCACAAGCTCCACCTTCTGCTTCAAGTCCTAGCCACTCTGAAAATTCTGCCGGACAATTACACTCTGTGCCACTGTCTGCTGTTGTTGTTCCTGCTGGGCATGGATAACAGGTTCCATTCTCTAAAAATTCCGTATTTGAGGCACATCCACAAATTGTACCATTCCACACCAAATTACCCTCGCACGGTTGACATGCACCATCCACAACCGGTCCATTACATGTTTCTTCAACATCAGCCATTATCGTATCGTAATAAAAAATAAGCGCGTTTGTTTCACCGCAATTGCCGGATGTATAATCGGCTCCGTTAATTTTTAACGTCGTATTTTGGGGCAATAAATTTTCTGCCAACATTTCGCACACACCTTGAGGCACATTGGATACTTTAATCCCGCC
>JAFXFY010000225.1 GCA_017513365.1 Alphaproteobacteria bacterium
CTCTAAGCAATTCTGCTCTAGTATTTTTAGTATAAGTGCCATAACCATGAAAATTATCTGATAAATCATATCCACTAACTTGAGTTTTTCCTAACTTAGCACAAAAATGATAAGCATCCCAATAATTTTCTATTGTTTGTCTGGATACATACCATACCTCATCTACCCCGTTAACCGTAATAGTATATTTGTTATAATCAAGCGGTGTACATACACCTTTTTTTCCGCTGGGAAAAGCTTCATCACACGTTGGGGCAGAAGCCGCACAGTACTCATCAGGTCCACATTCACTGTTAGAAGTACATCCTTCAATTGGAGCTGTTGTTGTCGTTTCTTCCGTAGCTGTGGTTGTTTCTTCTGTTGTTGAAGTCAATGTATCGTCCACATAGAACACCATTGTGTTCGTATTGCCACAAACATCATCTATAGCCGAATCGTATTCCGTTGTCCCGATTTTAACCGTAGCATTATTAATCATACCTTCAAACACCATTTCACATAACCGTTTGGGTAAATCCGAAACCTGAATCCCAATGGTTTCATTTTCCAATCCAATAGCGTATTTACCGACAGTCGTTGTCGGCCATTCGGATAAATTGGTATCACCAGTACTATCAAATTGGGCATTAACATCTATAGCTCTGAGCATAATATCATTGATAATCGTATTCGCCCGATATTTATCCATACCATAGGAATATCCGACAATTCCACCAATGCTTAAAACGCCGATAATGGCTAGCGTCCCCAGCATTTCTACCATAGAACGACCGGTTTCGTAGTTTTGTTTCATTATTTTTACTCCTTAATTTGTACAAAAAAAATCGCCTTGATGATGGGCGACTGGAAGTTGATAGCTATTAGAGTAAAATAGTGCGGCATATTCATTTAAGGGATAACCCCAAAAACTTATTCAGACGCCTTCCAGCCTTGCCGGAAAGCAGTTTTATCGTCCCGCACGGACGTACTCTAAAGAGGCTATCATACCTCGAGGCGGTCATCACATCGCCCTGATAACCAGTCTAATTAATCACAAGCCAAAAATCAAGCATTATTTTTTTAAACAATAAAAAAAAGACCCCAAACGGGATCTTTTTGCGTTCAATCGCGATAAAGAGTAAATTAACGGTGATTGGCCTCTTTTTCACGCAATGCTTTAATCGTTTTGCTGTGAGCAGCAACTTTTTTAGCAGTACAGCCAAATTCGTATCGTAAATTATTTAAAGCTACTGCTAACGCATGACGGATATCAGTTGTCATAGAAAGTTCTCTCGCAGCAAAACGAGCACTTTCTTGAAGCTCCATTAGTCTGACACGCTTTTCGGCACGAGATTTTCTGGGACGGCTATTTTCATCAGATTTATCGGAAATCACTTCAGATGTTGCCTTTTTATCGGTTTGGGCTTCAATAATTTGAGCAGAGCCATTTTGCGTTAAATGATTGTATTTTTCCTCAGGTACTTCTTTACCATTTTTATATATGCATTTCTTACACAATATTCCATCTTCGTAATATTTTTCATATAGACCATCTAACTTTCCATCTTTATAGGCACACTTTACTGCCAACTGGCCATTCTTATAATAACGTTCATATGGACCATCTTTCTTACCATTTTTATAGGTACATTTTCTGCACAATTTCCCATTTTCATGATATTCTTCACACAAACCTTCTAACGCGCCATTTTTATAGGTACACTTTACCCTCAACCGTCCACTGTCATAATATTCTTCATATAGACCATCGAAGTCTCCATCTTTACGGGTGCATTTTATCCACAACTGGCCATTTTGATGATATCCTTCATATGTGCTATTGTTAATTTCTTCAGACATATTTATCTCCTTATTTGATTAAATTTTTTGTGATATATCTTCCAATTATAATATAGCCAGAATGGTTTGTCAATATTTTTTAGAATACATCCCCCCCATAAAAAAAGAACCACCGAAAGTGATTCTTTTTTATAAATGGACAGATATAAAATCCTATCTGATTTTGATATGAACCTCACGAAGTTGTTGTTCCGTTACCTCTGTCGGAGCTTTCATCATCAGGTCCATACCTTGTTGGTTGAGCGGGAATGCAATCACTTCACGAATGTAATCTTCATCCGTCAACAACATAACCAAACGGTCAATACCAAAGGCACACCCACCGTGTGGAGGAGCCCCATATTTAAAGGCATTCAGCATACCGGCAAATTTAGCCTCAACCACTTCCGGACCATAACCGGCAATTTCAAAGGCTTTATACATCACTTCCGGTAAATGGTTACGAATCGCACCGGATAAGATTTCAATACCGTTTAACACCATATCAAATTGATGAGCCTTAATATCCAACGGATTAGCAGATTTTAACACTTCCATTCCGCCGATTGGCATTGAGAATGGGTTATGAGAAAACTCAATAGCCCCTGTTGTTTCATTTTCTTCATACATCGGGAAGTCCACAATCCAACAGAAGATGAATTTATTTTTATCAATTAAATCCAGTTCTGTCCCCAACATATTGCGAACGGCACCCGTAAATTTAACGGTTTTAAGGCCACGGCCACAGATAAAGAAGATGCTGTCGCCCTCTTTAGCCCCCATCCGTTCAATAAGTGTCGGGATACGATCGGCATCTAAGTTCTTAGCAATCGGGCCTTTATTACCATCGGCGGCAATAGACATATACCCAAGTCCGCCCATACCTTGTTCAACGGCAAATCCGTTCATCTTATCAAACCAACTGCGTGGTTTTGAGGCCGTTCCCGTTGTTTTAATAGCACGCACGAAACCACCTTCTGCCACCGTTTTAGCAAACAGACCAAAAGAGGAACCATCAAAGATATCGGATACATCACGAATAACAAGTGGGTTTCTTAAATCTGGTTTATCCGTACCATATTTCATCATAGATTCGGCAAATGGAATTTGAACAAATGGAGCCGGAGAAACCTCACTGTTCGGCGCAAATTCCGTAAATAAGCCGTGAATAATCGGTTCCACCGTTGCAAAAATTTCCTCTTGCGTTACAAAGGACATTTCAATATCCAATTGATAGAATTCCCCTGGACTGCGGTCTGCACGAGCATCTTCATCACGGAAACACGGAGCCACTTGGAAATAACGGTCAAAACCGGCAACCATCAATAATTGTTTAAATTGTTGCGGAGCTTGAGGCAACGCATAAAATTTACCGTGATGCAAACGACTGGGCACCAAGAAATCACGAGCGCCTACCGGAGAAGAAGCCGTCAAAATCGGTGTTTGAAATTCGCTAAAACCAGCATCCCACATACGACGACGGATAGATTGAATAAACTTGTTTCTGAGTAAAATATTAGCATGTGGTTTTTCCCGTCTTAAATCCAAGAAACGATAAGTTAAACGTTGTTCTTCGGATAAATCGGCCGTTTCAGCCACCACCTGCATCGGTAATACTTCCGCCATAGATTGAATTTCAACGGAGGCAACAACAACTTCAATTTCACCGGTCGGCATTTTCGGGTTGATTGTTGATCTATCTCGTTTCACAACTTGACCGGATACGGTAATAACGGATTCCGGGCGCACTTTTTCCAAAGTCGCAAAACTGGCAGAAGCCGTATCCACCACACATTGAGTCGTCCCGTAATTATCACGCAAATCTATAAATAACAAGTTTCCGTGGTCACGTTTACGATGAACCCAACCGGATAATTTAACCACTTGTCCTGCATTTTCTGAACGCAGGGCACCACAAGTATGTGAACGATATTGATGCATATAAATTCTCCTATAGTTAAAAACTTGCCACAGAGTACTCCAAATGCACGTAAAAATCAAGCATTATTATTACAAAAATGATTTTTTTATTTTGATATCAATTGCCCGATAAATTTACCGGTATATTGCATCAATAAGGACAAGAATGAGGGTATTCCAGACCATCCCACACAAGCATATGATAATAATACCCCATATACGATTAAATTAATCCCCGGTAAAAAGGCCATTGTAAAAATATATCCGGCCGCTTTAAAATCTGTTTGTTTCGGGTGAATTTCCAAAATCGTTGAAGACAAATGGTATCCGCACATAACACCAAATACCGCCCAATAAAGATCCGGCAAAGGTTTATCCAACCCCATATAAACCAAACTGGCCAACACAACAACAAAGGCAAATGTCGGAAAGAAATAAGGAGCCAAGGCAATCAGCCAGTTCCCCTCTCCTTGAAAGGAAAGATACCCACCTTTATTTTGATTAACCTCTAAATCTACCGGTTTATGGCCTGTCAAAATAGCAAATAGCATATGAGTTAATTCATGTTCCATAATGGCTAAAAAACTGCCACTTAAAAAAGGCAACATAAAAAAGCCAACACTCGTTAAAACAAAAGGCAAGACGAACCACACCATTACATAGGAATTTACCCCTTGACTAATAACCGTTTCAATTGACTGAAAGGTGGGAAAAATCATCACCATCATCAAAACCGCTATCGGCCACTTGATAAGTGCCAAAAACCAATTAATCATTTACTTTCCCCCTTTAAAAATATGTGTTAAATAAACGGCAATTTGTCCAAACAAAGTCGTATCAAAAGCCCCTTTGACCATTACTTTTTGATTGACACCATCAATATTGGCAAAATACAAATGAAGCGGGGGATTATCCTTATTCCCCATCCGATTAAAAAACCATCCTTTTTTCTTGCCCTTTGTAATATCAATTGTCAGAGTATAATAATCTGCCGGTCCCGAATACATCATCTGAGAACTGGGCAATAATTGCGTTTGCCCCATATATTTAAAAGTCAACAACAACTCTCTTTTTCCATCAAAAACATGGAACGTTTTGTCCTGTGGTTCGGGCAATTGCATCACCTGAAACAATGCCGTTTGATAATCCATAAAATCTGGTTTATTTTTGAAATCAAGCTGGCGGTTTTTATATTTATTTTTACTTAATGCTTTAATATAAGAATTATTAATAACCATTTGATTATCTAATACTTTTACATCTGAATAAAACTCGGATTCAGCATCCAATACCATCTTTAACAATCCATTTGTTTTAGCCGTAGTTTTTATGTTAAAGTCTGTATCAGACACCTCATAATTCATCTGAGCCGTCATCAAATTCATCCCCGCCCCATAGGCATTATAATGCAAAGACTCTGCCCTTGCCTGTTCCCCAATTACACAGAACAAAAGACATACAAAAAGTAAAAAAATCTGTTTCATTTTTATCATCATTATGCTACACTATAGCCAATTTTAATCAAAAAGAAAAGGATATTTTTATGGAACAACTGTTTATCGTTATTTTACTGGCTGTTATTTTGGGATTAGTTATCTTTCTGCTTGTTAAATTATCATTTATAGAAAAAGCCCCCTCCATTACTCAAGATTTAGAAAGGTTGGAACGCATCTCACGGGAAGATGCCAAAAATTTGCGTCAAGAACTCAGTCAATCACTCATCGGATTTAATGATTCCATTCGCAAAACGGTGGAAGAACGATTGGAAAAAATGCAAGCGGATAATGCCGAAAAATTGGAACGCATGCGGGCAACCGTTGATGAAAA
>JAFXFY010000016.1 GCA_017513365.1 Alphaproteobacteria bacterium
GTCTGCATCGGGTGAATAGCCTTCTGTTGTTTGATTGGCGTGATAAATATCCAGCAATTTATCCGTATAGGTATCGGCAATTGCCTGACGCATTAATTTACGAACACGCACAATTTCAGATGGTTTAACGCCCATCATTTTTCCGGCAATTTCTTCTTCGCTCGGCAACAAAACAGAGCGTGCTTTAAACGCATTATCCGTATCGGCATTTAAATAAACCCCAACCGTTTTTAAAATAATGTCATCAGGTGTGTTGGCCCCTTCTTTCACCATCGCAATCAATCGTTCCAACATATATTGTTGACCAATTTCATACCGGTTCACCAAATCTGAATCATAGGTCATTAAATGCACGCGTTCTGCATCCGAATAAGATATATCTAAATCAATCGGTGACGTAAAATAACGGTTGATTGACAGCACCGGTTTATGAGGTACATTATCAAACGTAAATGTTTGTTCGTTTTGTTCCAACACCAATGTGCCAGCTTGCATATCTGTGCCGTTCGGCCCCACCAATCCATAGTGTAACGGAATAACAAATGGGTCTAAAGATGACTTATGGCTTTGCTTTAATTTCACAGTATATTGTTTTGAATTTTCATTATAATTTGTTTCAATTTTAACCGTTGGACGTCCGGCCGTTGAATACCACCGTTTAAACTGAGTCAAATCACGACCGGATACATCCTCCATACATTTGACAAAATCATCAATGGTTACGGCTTGCCCATCATGACGGGAAAAATACAAATCACATCCTTTGCGGAACAGCTCTTTTCCCAATAAGGCTTGTTGCATACGAATAACTTCAGCACCCTTTTCATAAATCGTTACAGTGTAGAAGTTTTCAATTTCTTTATATGAATCGGGTCTGACCGGATGCGCCAAAGGTCCATCATCTTCCGGAAATTGATATTGTTTCAACATCGCCACTTGATCAATGCGTTTCAGTGGTCTGGAGTACGTATCACATCCGTATTCTTGATGACGAAAAACGGTTAAACCCTCTTTCAAAGACAATTCAAACCAATCACGAAGCGTTACCCTATCCCCACTGTAATTATGGAAATATTCATGCGCCACCGTTTCTTCCACCCCTTCATAGTTGGCATCAGTTGCTGTATCCGGACTTGCCAAAAGCGCACTGTCATTAAAGATATTTAAGGATTTATTTTCCATAGCCCCCATGTTAAAATGAGAAACAGCCACAATATTAAATAAATCCAAATCGTACTCCAATCCAAAGGCTTTTTCATCCCAAGCCATAGACCGTTTTAAACTTTCCAAAGCCCAAGTCAGTCTGTTGCCTCTACCCTTTTCGCAATATAGGTGTAAATCCACCACTTTACCGGAACCGGTGGTATAGGTGTCTTTTAAACTATCCAAATCACCAGCTACCAAAGCAAACAAATAACTGGGTTTATTAAACGGATCTTCCCATACAACCGTATCTCCGTCATCTTTGATTTTATTACCGTTAGACAGCAACACCGGATATTTTTCACGGTCGGCGTGAATGGTAACGGTAAATTTACTCATCACATCGGAATGGTCGGGATAGTATGTAATACTGCGAAATCCTTCCGGTTCACATTGGGTGGAAAACATACCCTTTGACACATATAACCCCATCAAGCGTGTATTTTCGGACGGATTAATTTCAACCGTTGTTTCCAATACAAAATCGGATTTATTGGGCGTAATCGTCAATTTTTTATCGTCTAATTGGTAATCTGATTCGGATAAAACAGCGCCGTCAATTCTAATTTCCTTGAGCGTCATGTATTCGCCTTGCAAGATTAAAGGCTTTGATGTATCTACCCGTTCAAAAACCAGCTTAGATTTGACAATCGTATTTGTTGGATGTAAGGTAAAATCTAAATGTGTTTGAGGTAATTCATAATGTGGTTTGACATAATCTTTACGATACTTTAATGACATATTTCATCCTTTATTTTTTCTTATTCAATTCTTCTAAACGATTTTTCCAATAAACGGCCTTTTCAATATTTTGAGGAACTTTACCATATCCCAAATTAAAAATACCCACCAATGATGTCATCGCATTTTTATGACCTTGAACGGCAGCAGCTTCATACAAAGCAATCACTTTATCCATCGGAACAGGTTCTCCCATATAACCACGTTCTACCCACACACCAAGACTATACAATGCCTCGGGCATCCCTTGTTTGGCGGCTTCATTCATCCATAACAATGCTTTACCTCGATTTTCGGGGATTTTATCACCCGTATCATACATTAACGCCAATTGATATTGTGCCTCGGGCAGTCCCAACATACCGGCCTTTTCATAAAAAATAGCCGCTTTTTGAGCATTAGCCGTAAATCCTTCGGCCCCTTTGTGATACAGTTGCGCTAAATAGTAAGAGGCAGATAACTGTTGTTCTGTATCTCCTTGATCCGACACAATCAAAAAGGCCCGCTCGGCTTTTTTGTATTCTTTATCATTCAATGCCTTAACCGCCATTTGCAACCGTTCGGCCGGAGAGGTCAACATATCCTTAATGGATAAACCACAAATAACCAAAATAGAGGCCACAATTAAAACCAAAACAATACGAGAAAAAGTTATTTTTTTTTGCTGTGCCATCACAATTATCCTTTGCAAAAAATTAAAAATTCATATAGTATGTTTAAAACATGACAAACATTGTAAAAGGAAAAAATATTTTGTGCAAGGTTTTTTATTATAAAAAATACGATTTTAATACGAAAACGGGGGTTTTGACATTATCATATCAAGCAGGCCCCTATCATTTTGATGAAACAATCACCTTCCCTGGAGGACCTTTTGCACTAGAAGAAAAACGCCTCAACATTCTTAACCAAATTTTTTTCCTAACTCATATTGCGTTTGGAATTAGTTATTACAAAGCCTTTTTAAGCCCCAAAATTCAAATTGATAGTGGGGCATTAACTCAAACACAAGCCGACTTTTTTAACACCTTTTATTTAAACGGACTTGGCGAATTTTCGGTTAAAAATAATGTCAATTTAGATATCAATTTTCCATTTGATAAAACAGCCCAAACACAAAAATATGATATTTCATTAGCCGATTCCGTTTTTATCCCTGTCGGTGGAGGAAAAGATTCCTGTGTCAGCATTGAACTGTTAAAGGAATTGGGCATCTCAGCCACCGCTTTTTCGGTTGGAAGTCCCAAACCCATCACGGATTGTGTGCAAAAATCGGGTCTCCCTCACCTTATTTTAACACGCAAAATATCACCGGAATTAATCAAATTAAATGAAACAGGTAATGTCTATAACGGACATGTACCGATTACGGGATTAATTGCCTTTTTATTGTGGGCCAGTGGTATTTTATATAACCATAAATATGTGGCTATGTCATGTGAACGATCGGCCAACAGTCCGAATATGATATTAAACGGCCATAAAATTAATCATCAATACAGTAAATCATTAGACTTTGAACAAGACTTTTACGAATTGACAAAATCCATCACGCCGGAATTTAGGTATTTTTCACTGTTGCGTCCTCTGTCGGAAATGCATATCGCTAAGCTATTTGCCGATAAATGCCAAAATTATTTTGATGTATTTACCAGTTGCAACAAAGCCTTTAAACTGGATGAAACAAAACGCCTAAATCATTGGTGCGGAACTTGCGATAAATGCCGATTTGTATTTTTGATTTTGGCTCCGTTTATGGATAAAGAAACATTGGTTAAGATTGTCGGTAAAAATCCGCTGAATGATGAAAATCAATTAACGGGATATGAAGAGTTGCTTGGCCTATCTGGGCACAAACCGTTTGAATGTGTCGGCGAGGTTAACGAGTGTCGTTATGCGCTTAAATTACTATCACAAAAAAGCGAGTGGTCTACAGATATAGTCGTATCACGATTATCACAAAAAACAAATGAATTACAAGGAAATATTTTAATTCCTTCAAGCAATCATTTAATACCAGAGGCCTTTAAAAATGTTATGGACAGATTTAAACAATAAACGTATCGGTATTTGGGGTATGGGTAAAGAAGGCATCAGTGCCAAACATGCTATTTTGACGTATGCTCATCCCGCCTCAGTAATTGAAGTTAATGAAGAAAATACAAATGAAATTTTTAAGTGCGATATCGTTATAAAATCCCCCGGGGTATCTTTGTATCGTTCTGAAATAACCGAGGCAAAAAAACAAGGTATCATTATCACATCCGGTACTAATTTGTTTTTTGCCAATAAAAATCCACAGGCTACCGTTATTGCCGTGACCGGCACGAAGGGAAAAAGCACAACGTCATCTTTGCTGGCACACACATTAAAGGTGCTAGGAAAAACCGTGGAACTTGGTGGTAATATCGGACGGCCTTTAGTGGATTTGGTTGATACTCAGGCTGATTATATTGTGGCCGAACTATCCAGTTATCAATGCGCTGATTTTAATGGCGCACCGGATATTGGCGTATTAGTTAACCTGTATCCGGAACATTTGCCGTGGCACACTTCACACGACAAATATTATCAAGACAAACTCAATATGATTGCCCAGAGCAAAACACAAATTTTAAATGCCTTGGACGATAGAACACATAAATACACCGATTCGGACAATCGTTTTCAAAATGCTATTTATTTTAACGACACAATTCATTCGGACGGCGAATGGTTTTATGAGGGCGGTAAAAAATTATTTCCCTGTGCCAGTTTAAATTTAACAGGTGAACACAACCAACAAAATGCCTGTGGTGTTTTAACCGTTATTCAGCAATTAGGACTAAATTTAACCGACTGTGAACAGGCTTTTAAAACGTTTCAAGCCCTACCCCACCGATTACAAAATATCGGTCATAAGAATGGATTAACCTTTGTTGACGACAGTATTTCAACCACACCGGAAACGGCAATCGCGGCCTTAAAAGCCATTGGATACACTCATCCGATTACGTTAATTGCCGGCGGACAAGACCGTGGACAAGATTTCACAGAACTTATAAACTATATCAAAAATCATCCGACAGTACAGTTAATTACCTTACCGGATACGGGAGGCAGAATTGCCGATAAAGCACTCAAAAATGGTTTAACCGTTTACGCGTGCAAAACAATGACAGAAGCTGTTCACCAAGCGATAAATATTACGCCGATTGACGGAACGATTTTACTATCTCCCGCAGCCCCTAGTTATAATATGTATAAAAACTTTGAAGAACGTGGACAAGATTTTAAAAATTGTATTGAACACTATAAATAACTATTTTATAGATCAGCATTGTTTTTTTTGTTGCATTTTAAAGACATATTTTGTAAATTGATAAAAAACAACACAATTAAAAAGGGGAATTTATGAAAAAATATTATCAATCTGGTCGGTCTATGATAGAAATGTTAGGTGTTTTGGCCATTGCTGGCATCTTATCCATTGGTGGAATTGCCGGATACTCTTATGCTATGACAAAGCACAAAACAAACAATTTAATCAATGATTTAAATTTACGAACCACCATTATTTCTCAACAATTATCCAGTGGCAAAAATGCCAGTTTATCTGAATTCAAACAACCATCTTACTATCCGATTACGTTTCAGGTCTTTACCCCCAATCCGTCAAAGTATTTTGGATTACAAGCTACAAATATTGAAAAGAAGGTGTGCGAACATATCGTAGCCGACACACCACCGGCCATCAGCGGTATTTATCAAAACGGTACTCGCTTGACAAAAATTTCAAATTGCTTAGATAAAACCACCTTGTTATTTGTATTTTCCAATGGATTAAATACCAATGACAAGTTAGTAGATGACGATGCTTACGCCTGCATGGAAACTTGTGCAGAGGGCAGTATTAATCCGGAATGCACATCCGCAGAAAAACAAAAAGATACCGGCAAAACAGCTTGTAATATGATTTGTGCCGTTTGTTTGAATGATACATGTCCGGCAGATACACATAAAGATTGTGGCAGTGGTACAGCTACTTATCATTCAACAACTGCATATGGCTCAGAATGCTATAAATGTACCTATAATGTCGACAACTAAAAAAAACGTCAGATGATCTATAAGCCGGGTTTTGTTATCGATAATCATTCGTCTGGGAGTTTTATTACTAAAACCCTCTAGCGACCTACCTGGCGGCAACCGAGCAGGAATTCTCGTTGAACAAGGATAAGCCTTGGTTTGCCTTACTTTGGTCTTGCTTCCGGTAGGGTTTATCTAGCCATTTATATCACTACAAATGCGGTGAGCTCTTACCTCGCCGTTTCATCCTTACCGATATTGAACATCGGCGGTTTGCTTTCTGCTATACTATCCGTCGGGTCACCCCGCCTGGACGTTATCCAGTACCGTATTCCCGTGAAGCCCGGACTTTCCTCCGACATATCATTACAATATGCCAGCGATTATCCGACCATCTGACAGAGCAAAGATAACACAAATATTTTTATTTGTCAAATGGGAAAAATATCCCAAAAAACATCTTGCATTTATTTTTGAAATCGGATAAGGTAAAAATAAGGGCAAGCGGTTCTTGCCCCCGGGAATTAGACACCCTTTCAACAACCGTCGAATAACCGACGTAAAAACCTTTCGGTCTTTCGGGACCGGAAGGCGGTAAAATAAGCGTTATGCCAATATATCGCACTATTGTTGTTGATAGAGTCTAACTTCCGGTCGCCAATAACCTAAGGCGATTTTTTTCATACCCCAAACGAAAGGAAAAATTGTTATGAAAAAGACTCTATTAACATTAACTGCTCTGACATTATTATCCGGCTGTACAACATTGACACGCCAAGAAGAAATGCAATTACAACAACTGAAATCTCAAGGTATTACGTTAGATAGGCCTGCCGGTAATTTTGAAGCTCCGAACAGCCCTTTGCTAGCCGGTTTACTCAATATTCTCCCCGGTGTTGGCAATCTTTATTTAGCTACAGGAAATGGAGGAGATATTAGCCATGCTCTATATGGTTTCGGTAATTTTTTATTATGGCCAATATCCGTTGTATGGGCTGCACCCGAAGGAGCCATTGATGCCATTAATCTCAACAAACGAGAATTAATTTACTATTACAAATATGACCCATACGGTAAACAAGAGGCCATTAAACGGGGTATTCGTTTAGATTAAAACAGGCGGTCAATGACCGCCCTTTTTGTTATTTTTTGAGCAATCTGACTTGTTTGACATCAATTTCATCGGAAAAAATACCCTTATCCAATTCTCCGATAATTTCAACGCTGTCTTGAGGGCCAACCTCTACCCCGCGCCATTCATCATCATCTATTTCAACGGTGATTGAACCACTGGCATCAGAAAATAAATATTCTTCTTTGCCAAGGCGTTTTTCAATTTTACCTTCCAAAACCACATAAGAATCATCTTGCATATGTTTTAATTCAGCCACCGTATTGACGATTGTTGCCGGATCTTTAAAACCGCCTCGTTCAACAAACTGAGCCATTGCCGAACCCGCAAAAATCGTACTGAATACCATAGATAACATTACTAATTTTTTCATGGATACCTCCTATTATTATGTCCATGTAATCAGTATAGGGTAAAAAAAAATCGGCTGCAAGTTTTTCTTAAATGCTACCGATTTTTTTTGATTACCATCTAAATTATTTTACTTTTTTAATTCTATTTTCAAAGGACTGAATGGGTTTTTGGGACTGTTTCATCGCACTGATAATCATATCCCTTATCGTTAAATCATATGTTTTAAGTACTGCTTTAACCGGAAAGCCATCGCCCCCCTCTGCCAAAAAAGATGGGATAAGGACGGTATATTCTTTTTGATTATCAATCGGGTTACCGGCCACCGTCAAATTGGTAATTGTTTTTGTATCCGATGAAAAATCATAAGCTCCGCCAGCAATTTGTAAAAAGGCATTTGTTCTATCATCCGGCACATATTTTTTTAAC
>JAFXFY010000226.1 GCA_017513365.1 Alphaproteobacteria bacterium
TACGTGTTAATGTTAAAAGCAAATGGGCAAAGCACTTGGAATTGCACGCAAGATGAAAATGAACTCAGCTATATTTTTGAAATCACCGCCGATGCGTTGGACTATGGCGCCTGTTCCGTTTGCACAGGTGAACATTGCTTTGATGATGACCTGAATTGTCCAGAGGGGGAATATTGTCAAAATGACGTATGCTCTAAATGCGCCCGTGGATATACAGAAAATACAAGCGGGAAATGTGTAGCATGTAATGTTTGGCAAGGTATTATAGACAATATTGATGAAGAAAAATGCCTTCGTTGTGATAATGCATTATATCTTTCAAAAAGGTGTATCGTTACTGATGCATTTATGTTTCATCCCTATACAAAAAAAGAAGATTGCGAAAAAATTATGGACTATCAAAACAATGTCATCTTTTATCCAAAAGATAGCAATGGTACCAGTACAACTGGATTATGTGCCAACTGCACTAATGTTGGTGGAGGAATTAAAGATACTTCTATGAATGCAGATAAAACAGGTTGTATTTGTCCAAGTGGATATTTTTGGAACTTTGCAGATGGCGCATTTAGTTGGTGTTTTGAATGTTCGCGCGCTTTGGATAATGGAGGCCAAAATACTTTTCTGACATCTAAAACCGAATGCGACAAATGTCCAGAGCGATATTATAATGTTGCCAAAGGTGGCAATGACAGAAATGGACACTGCTATTTATGCCCTAAAGGTCAAGTCAAAGATACATCCGCCGAAGGTGATGGTCGCAGGTGTGTGGATGCGCCAGCGAGTTAAAAAAAACGCCCAATTAAATGGGCGTTTCATTTTTTATTTATGTTTTTTATCCGATGAGGATTTATCTTTCTTCTTCAGCTTACGATTAGCGAATTTTTCATAAGCCGTTTGAACCAGCACATACATCAGCGGAATAATAAACAATCCACCGATTGTACCAATAATCATACCCCAGAAAACCGGTACACCTAAGGCACGACGGCTTTGAGCGGCGGCACCGGTGGCAATAGCCAATGGCAATACCCCAAGGATAAAGGAGAATGCTGTCATTAACACCGCACGGAACCGTTCTTTTAACCCTTTAATGGCTGAGGCCACAATAGTGGCGCCTTTGGCCCGTTCTTCTTTGGCAAATTCCACAATCAAAATGGCGTTTTTACTGGCCAAACCAATGAGCAAAATGAGCCCAAGTTGCGCATAAATACTTAAGGGCATACCGGCAAAGAATAATCCGATCATCGCCCCGTTAATGGCAACGATTAAGGATAACAATACCGGAATCGGAACAACGAAGCTTTCATATTGAGCCACTAAGAATAAGTACGCAAAGACAATAGCCAAAACAATTAAATAACCGATTTGTCCGCTGGCATTTTTTTCTTGGAAACTTAACGTTGACCATTCAATGCCGTATCCTTTCGGTAATTTTTCTACCAATTTTTCAACAGCACTCATGGCCTCACCCGTACTGACCGTCGGTTTTTGAACAGCCATAACGGAAGCTGCCGGATATTGGTTGTATCGTTCCACGACTCGTGGCGCTAACACTTTTTTCAGTTCCACCAAAGAGCGCATCGGAACCATTTTTCCTTCGGCATTCGGAACATAGAGTTCGTTAATGCTGTCAATATCATTACGGTATTGCCAATCGGATTGAACCATCACTTTATTAACTTGAGTTCCAAGGTTAATATCGTTCACGTAAGCCGACCCTAAATAACTTTCCATTGTACGGAAAATGTTGGTCATAGGAACCTTCATACTTTCGGCCTTCGTCCGATCAATATCTAAGAAGATATTTGGTGTTTTGGCGTTAAACGTCGTAAAGGCATAGGCCAATTCCGGTGTTTGGAATAAGTTGCCGATAAAGCCTTGTAAAACGGCGTCTAATTTCGCATAGTCCGTACTGTCATGAGATTGCAAACGGATATCCAATCCGCTGGCATTTCCCAGTCCCGGAATGGCCGGCATTTCAAATAATTGGAAGTTAGCCTCAGGAAAAACAGATAACTTCCCGCGTAAACGGTTTAAGATGGCCGTTGAATAATCGGCATCGCTTTTACGTTCATTCCATGGTTTTAACACAATAAAGGACATCGCCACGTTTTCACCACGACCACCCATAAAGCTGAATCCGATAACATCCGAGATATTTTCAACGCCCGGTTCCGTTTTGATGATTTCATTTGCTTTAGCCACTAATTCCTGTGTGCGTTTTTTGGAGGCTCCTTCCGGTAATTGCAAACTCATAACCATAACGCCTTGGTCTTCTTCCGGAATAAAGGAGGTTTGAGCCGTTTTAAAGAGCACACCGCCTAAAATACCCAGTAAGGCAAAAATAACCAAAATTACCGGTATTTTTTTGGCAATCACCGAAACGGATACGGCATAGTTATGCATAACCTTTGTTAAAGATTTGTTGACGCTGTGCCAAAATCCTTTTTTATGGTGTTTGATTTTCTTAATCAATATGGAACACAAAGCCGGTGATAATGTTAAAGCGTTTAACAGTGAGAACAAAATGGCCACACCGATGGTTACCGAGAATTGTTGATAGATTTGCCCTGTAATACCGTCTAAGAAACCGACAGGAACGAAAATAGCCAACAACACTAAGGACGTTGCGACCAAAGCCCCTGTAATTTCTGACATGGCTTTATAGGTGGCATCTCGTGCATTCATATGCTCATGTTGCATCAGGTGAATCACACGTTCCACAACCACGATGGCATCGTCTACCACTAACCCGATGGCCAGCAAGAGCGCAAACAACGTAAACATATTGATGGAGTACCCTAACGCCAACATCACGGCAAAGGTTCCCAAAATGGATACTGGAATGGTTAAGGACGGAATTAATGTGGCATAAAAATCTTGTAAAAAGAAATAACACACAAAAATCACTAACAACAATGTGAAAATTAATGTCAAAACCACTTCTTCCACAGACGCATCAATATACTTTGTGGAATCGTAAGCAATGGTATAGGTTAAATCTTCGGGGAAATATTTTTGCATTTCTACCAATGATTTTTTCACATTTTCCATGGTTTCTAAGGCGTTGGCTCCGGAAGATAAAGAGATAGACATTGAAACAGATGATTTTCCGTTAAATAAACCGGAAATGGAATAATTTTCTTGACCGATTTCAACACGTGCAATGTCTTTCAACCGGACTAATCCGCCTTGTTCCGCCGTTCTGACAATGATGTTTTCAAATTCTTTGGTTTCATTCATACGGCCGGTGGTTTGTAAGGTATAAACCATTGGTGTGTTTGCTTCTGTCGGAGCCGCCCCGACTTTACCCAATGTCGGTTGATAGTTTTGGCTGGCAATAGCATTGTAAACCGTATTGACATCAATGTTTAAGGCCGCCATTTTATCGGCATTCATCCATACACGCATGCTGAGCTTTGACCCAAAGACTTGAACGTTTCCGACCCCGTTAATACGTGTTAAAGGACGTTGTACGTTGTTATAAATATAGTCGCTGAGTTCTTGTTCGGAATGTGTGTTGTTTGGAGAGGAAAAAACCAAAAAGCCCAATACGTTGGAAGATTCTCGTTTTACGGCAAGACCTTGACGAGTTACCTCTTGAGGCAATTTTGGCGTTGCTTGTTGAATGCGGTTTTGCACTTTTACTTGTGCGATATCTGGATCAACACCTGTTTTGAATGTAATGTTTAATGTATATGTGGAGTCTTCAGATGTTGAGCTCATATACAACATATCTTCCACACCGTTTAATTCATCTTCCAAAGGAATCCCGATGGTTTTGGCAATCACTTCGGCACTGGCCCCCGGATAGGAGGTACGTACAGAAATTTGTGGTGGGGTTACCTCAGGATACAAGGCAATCGGTAATTTAAATAAGGAAATAATACCGACCAAAACGATAACGATAGAAATAACAAACGAAAACCGAGGTCGGCGAATAAACGTTTCTGAAAACATTATTGGTTGCCTCCGACTTTAGTGGTGTTGACTTTGATACCCGGACGGATTTTTTGTAAGCCTTGGATAACAACTTGTTCATCACCGTTTAACCCGCTTAAAACGATTTGTTTGTCTTCAATGACATCACCAAGAGTGAGGTATTTTTGAGATACGGTGCCTTCTTTATCTACCACCATAACATAGCTGCCGTTTACATCGGCGCTTAAAGCCATTTGTGGCACCAATAAGGACTCTTTTTTATCCGAAAAACCAACATAGATGTCTACATAGTTGCCGGGGACTAATAAGTTATCAGTATTGGGCGATTCTACATAAACCGGAATAGTGGCGGTTGTCGGATTGACTTCGTTACCAAAGAACATATTTTTAGCCGGCATACTTTCAACGGTTCCGTTTGGTAGAGCAATATCAATCATAACATTTTCGGCCGTTTGAGCATTTTTCATAAATTCACTGCGTTCTTTATCCGATACGGAAAAGACAACACGTATCGGGCTGGATTGGACAACTCGGGCCAATTTTTGAGAGTTCGGACTGACAAGATTACCGGTTGTAATTAAAGCTTTTCCGATATAGCCGGAAATCGGGGATTTGATTTCGGTATGTTCTAAGTTTAATTTTGCCATATCCAAAGCGGCTTTGGCTTGTTCTAAATTACTTTCGGCAATATCTTTTTCTTTGTCGGAAACATATCCGCCTTTGTGCAACGTTTTTTTACGTTTGAATTCGGCTTCCAACTGTTTGACGGCAGCTTCGGCAGCTTGCACATCCGCTTTATATTTGCGTTGTTCAATGATAAAAATATTTTGGTCTTTTTCAACAAAAGCGCCATCTTTAAATAAAATTTCTTCCAAATAACCGGACACTTGAGGAACAATATCTACGCTGTTGATGGCTTCCACTTCGGCAATGTATTTTTTCTTAGCGGATGTATCGCTTTTGCTTAAATCCGACACAAGGACATGAGGTGTTTCTTGGACAAAACCGGCACTGGACCCGGGAGCAAAACGACCATGTAAATACCACCCTAAAGCACAACAGGCGACAGAGTAGGTGAGTTTTAATAAGATGCTTGAAACTTTGATTTTTTTGACTTTCATTTTTATCCTCTTTTTCACAAAATAATTGAATTTTTATGCCCGAAAGCATATAGAAAAATGATGAAAAAATCAAGTTTAAAAATTATTTTATCACTTTTTTAATGATTTTTTGTCGGGTAATTGAATCACAATACTAAACGTGGCATTTGATGGTAATTTTGTGGAAAAAGCCAATAATCTATCGGATTTTTTGATGTTTAAATCGGCTGATAAATTTTCTTTATCTGTTTGAATAAACGTTTCTTTATGGCCTATATCCGCCAAATAAGCCGGATGCCATTTTTTAATCCAACGAGAGATGGATTGAACGCTAACTCCAACGATTTTGGCAATATCATTCATGGACAGACCGGCAACATATAGGCTGTGGCTGATGAGTTTTGTGAATAATGGTTTGCCGGCCGGTGTGATTTTGGTAAATTGTGTGCCGCATTCCTTACATTTGTGGCGTTGTTTCCCAAAGACAAGGCCATTTTTGACGATTTGACGACTGCCACATTTTGCACATCTGATATCCATTTCTTATCCCTCTTGATTGATGATGTTTTTATCATATCATTAAAAAAGTTATAAGGCAAATATTTTTCGGAATATCTTACATGAGTCCGTTTTGGCGGAAAGAATAAATACCGCTTTTACCAATAATCAAATGGTCGTAAACGGTAATATCCGATATTTTCAAAATTTTGCTTAATTCATCGGTTAATTTGATATCGGCTTCGGATGGTTTAGGATCGCCGGACGGATGATTATGAACCAAAATAACGGCCGAGGCATTTAAGGCTAACGCACGGGCTAAAATTTCCCTCGGATAAACGGGCGTATGATTTATTGTCCCATGTTGATGTTCTTCGGCAGCAATCAATTGATATTTTAAATTTAAAAAGAGAATATGAAATCTCTCATTATGCTTGTGGGCCAATTTTAAATAACAATAATCTTTAATTTTGTCAAAGCTGTTGAGTACAGAGGTATTGGATACCTCTTGCTTTAACAGACGTTCACAAGCGGCCGGTATTGTTTTAATGACAGCGGCAGTTGTTTCTTTAATGCCCTTTATTTGCATTAATTCTTCGGGAGAGGCATTCATTACACCGGCAAATGAGCCAAAACGATTTAGTAATGTTTTTGCCAGTGGTTTGACATCACATCTAGGCAATGCCATCATTAAAATTAATTCTAATAATTCATAATCTGCCAACGTTTCCCCACCATGAGAGAGAAGTTTGTCTCTTAATCTTTCTCTGTGTCCCAGATAATGTGGTTTTTCAGTTGGCATATTTTTACTCATTATAGGGTGGTTTATCCCATCCTTTGGGGGAACTGGTGAAAATTTCAAAACCCGTTTCGGTAATACCGATAGAGTGTTCAAATTGGGCAGATAATTGTCTGTCTTTAGTAATCACGGTCCAACCATCGGACAGAGTTAATGTTTCATGGGTGCCGATATTAACCATCGGTTCAACGGTGAAAATCATCCCCGGGACAAGCTCAACCCCCGTTCCCGGTACGCCATAGTTTAAAATATTGGGGCCATCATGGAAAACACGACCAACACCATGCCCACAATAATCCATAACAACACTGTACCCGTTTTTGCGAGCCACTTGTTCTATCGCATGACCGATATCACCGGTTGTAGCACCGGGGCGACAGGCCATAATACCGGCCATCATGGTTTCGTATGTTGTATCTACCAATCGTTTAGCCTTAACGGACGGTTTTCCCACAAAAAACATACGAGATGTATCGCCATACCATCCGTCTAAAATAACGGTTACATCAATGTTGATAACGTGAAGATGTCCAAATCACTCGGCAACTTCTTTACAGTACGTGATGTTGCTGAAAAATACGGCTATGAGCCTATCAGATATCTTATGATTTCTTCTCATTACAGAAGCCCCATCAACTA
>JAFXFY010000227.1 GCA_017513365.1 Alphaproteobacteria bacterium
AAGATGGGCGGTTAGCTTTGACAGATAAACAGGCAAATTCGTTTGTCAGTGATGTTTGGTTAAAACGAAATGGACAAAATCCGATAACAGATGAAATACCGACCATATCGGATAAGTTTGTTATAATTCGGGGCAAAAAAGTGGCGTTCAGCTCGTTATCTTGTGCGGATGCCGACTTAAGTATTTTGTTGACATATGAAATGGGCGATTGCCCTGAACCCGTCATAAAATTAAAGGATTTGTGGGATAATAAAACGCATGCCGTATTTATCACGGATGACAAAATTGAGGTCCGGCATTTGATAAATTATCTTGAAGACAGACCGTGGCATTACTTTTTACTTGCGCAGTTAAAAAAATAGGATTATATTGAGGGACAAGATGAATATAGATATATTACTACAAGGCACAGATTGGGGCGTTATGCATTTTAAATTTATTGCATACCTGATTCTGTTTTATACCGCATTGGCGATTGTTTCTGCCGTGTACGCTTTTTTATTGTTTTCTGATTGGCTAAAGCATAAATGTTTGATAAGTTATGTTCAAAGTGATTCTATGGAAGGGGTTGAACGTGTCCTAAAAACGGGTGTGGATGTGAATGAAAAGAATGTCTTTGGTAAAACACCTTTGATGGGAGTTGTGCGTTATGCCAAAGATGTTCAGATATTAGAACAAATTTTGGGACAAGCCGATTTGAATGCGGTAGATGAAAGCGGTAATACACCGTTGATGGTGGCTGCTCAATACAATACGAATGAACAAATTATTCAAAAATTGATTTATGAAGGGGCAAATATCCATTCATTGAACTATTCCGGTCGTAGTGCTTTGATGTTGGCGGCGGCTCATAATACCAATACGGCCATTGTGGATATGTTGATTAATGCGGGTAGTCGGTTAAATGCAACGGATGCCGAAGGAAAAACAGCCTTAATGATGGCGGCTCAAACTAATCCAAATCCTCAGGTTGTTGAGGTGTTATTAATGCGTGGAGCCGATAAAACAAAGCGGTGTAGCGGTGGACGTACGGCTTACGACTATGCGCACGAAAATGTGGAATTGTATCAAACTCAGGCTTATATGTCTTTAGAGGTTTAATATGAAACGTTTAATAATTGTATTAGGCCTCATCGGTATTTTAACCGGTTGTTCTTTTAGGCCTCGGTCTTTTGAAGGTGTATCCCACGCTCAACCTCAAACTGTGGCCTCGTTGGTTGGGCAAACACGGGCCGATATACATGCTCACTTTGGGACACCGATTCTCAGCCGAACAGAAAAAAACAAGACGCTTTGGTCATATCAAGCTTCTTCTTGTGCTTTATTAGTTTACTTTGATGAAACGGGTATTTGTCGTCATGCTGAAACACGTGGCAAGTGCCAATAAAAAATAGGTGGATAAAATGAAAAAGAAAATAACTCCCAAAATTATGCCCGGTTTTATGGAATTATTACCGGCAAAACAATTGGTTTTTGAACGAATGAAACAAATTGTTCAAGAGGCTTATGAATCTTATGGGTTTGTACCATTGGATACGCCGATATTGGAACTCAGCGAGGTATTGTTGGCTAAAGCCGGTGGTGAAACGGAAAAGCAAATTTATCGTTTTACAAAAGGTGATACCGATATTAGTATGCGTTTTGATTTAACGGTGCCGTTTTCCAGATTTGTGGCCAAAAACCAAAATGATTTGGCTTTTCCTTTCAGACGGTATTGTATTGGTAAGGTTTATCGTGGGGAAAGACCTCAAAAGGGGCGTTTTCGTGAGTTTTATCAAGCCGATATTGATATTATCGGCAGTGAAAAACTGTCTGTTGTTTATGATGCGGAAATTCCATCCATTATGTATCAAGTGCTGACAAAATTGGGATTAAAAAGATTTCATATTCGTATGAATAACCGTAAATTGTTGCGTGGTTTTTATCAATCTTTGGGATTGGAAGAACAATCAGCCGATATTTTACGCCTTGTGGATAAAATAGATAAAATCGGATCGGAAAATGTGCGTTTAGGATTGTTGGATTTAAAAGTTCCCGAAACGGCGTGTCAGCAAATTTTATCCTTTGTTGAAATTGGAGGAACGGTTGATGAAGTATTGGCTCAGTTAGCTGATTTAGGGATAGAAAACGAATCGTTTAAAACAGGTTGTGAAGAGCTGAAAACGGTGTCAGATGCTTTGACAGCTTTGGGTGTGCCGCAAACCCACTATAAAATTGATTTAAAAATCACACGAGGGTTGGATTATTATACCGGCACGGTTTATGAAACAACGGTAGATGATTATCCGACATGGGGAGCTATTTGCTCAGGCGGACGGTATGATAATTTGGCCGAAAATTATACGGACAGAAAGCTGCCAGGTATCGGTATGAGTATTGGTTTGACTCGTTTGTTTGATTTATTGGATGATGCCGGTTTGATTTATACAAATGGACAAACGCCGACAGATGTATTGGTTTTGCCGATGGGGGATGGGGTGGCTTATCCATTGATGGTTGCTAAAACGTTGCGTGAAGCTGGTATCAAGACGGAAGTCTATTTCGGGGACGTAAAATTTAAAAACAAAATGGTTTACGCTAATAAAACGGGCGTGCCGTATGTCGTGATTTTAGGTGAAGATGAGGAAAAATCCAAAGTTGTTTCTTTTAAAAATATGACAACCGGCGAACAAGAAACTGTTCCTCTGTCAGAGGTGGCAAAACGTTTAAACGACTGTTTATCGGCTCGGCCTGTTTCCCCCGTTATTACTCAAGTATAATAAACAGATCGTTTTAACGAAAAAGCCTTAATCTTTTTAAGATTAAGGCTTTTTTTATGTATATATTTTTTGTTATCTGCCAGAATAACGCCCAATGTTTGGTATTGCCATAGTTGGTTCACTGGTTTTGGGGGTACTTTGTTGTGCCTTTTTCAAAGTACTGCTTAACGATGAGTTATTTTTTAATTCTGTTTTGATAACATCTACTTCATTGGCCATTTGTTCTTTTGAAAAAACATAACCGGATTTACTTTGCAGAGCCTTTATATCATTTTGAATAGCAGTTTCTTTTTCTTTTTTAGAAGATAGGTAATCCACCAAAGTTAATATTCCAAATGTTAGAGCGCCCGATACTAGTCCGTCAAAAACAGGAAGCTGTGCTGAAAGTGCGTAGGTGATAATAGGAGCCAGATTAGCGAATGCCAGTTTTTCTGTAAGAGATAAATTATTTGTTTCTCTGTCTTTTGTTAAAATGTTGCGAATTTCATCCCGAACGATTTCTCTTTTTTCTGAGGCAGGTAATTGATCAAACCCCGGCATATCAATTGATCTTTTGGGCGGTTCAGGTAATTTTGTAAAATTATCATGGTTGTCGTTTTCGCTCATCATATCCTCCATTTCATTGCCAATTAACCTATACTCTTATTATAGCATGAAATTAAAAAAAAGTAAAAACATTTTTAAAAGTATTTGATTAATTTGTGTTTTTTTATATGGAATTTTGAGAGGTATATAGTATTAAAACATGGATTTTACAATACGTATCTACTTATTAAATTATCAGTCTTACCCAAGAATAATAAAGATAGGTAAATTAAAAGCGTTAGCTTTGATAACTAACGCTTTTGTTGTAATTTACTTTTGAATACTTCTAAAGAAATCGGGTCTTTTTTACGAGGTAATTCATTTAATCGTTTAATAGATTTTTCCATTGTATGTTTTAATCGGCTTAACATAAATGTTTCATATTTTTCAGGATTTCCTGTTTTTTTCAGCTCAACCATCACATCAATATACTCTTTTTGATCTTTGGGCGAAATTAAAATAGGCGGATATCCTCCTTGAATTAAGTAATAATTGGCGAGTAATCTGGATGTGCGTTTGTTTGTATCAATAAACGGTTGAATGAAGATTGTATTATAATGCACATCTAATGCTTTTTTGATTGCGGTTTTGGGGGAGGTATCTTTATTATTCGCTAATGCCACCAACAAAGAGGTCATGCGAGGACGAATTGTTGCCGGATTTTGTACAGCAATACCTAGGTCATACATTTGCACGCCGACCCGTCTATAGTCATTTTTATGTTCGGGTTCAATCCCGTCCATTAAAGTTGATGCCGTTTGAATGACAATATCATGGGTTAAGTTCGGTTCCGTATGGGCATATGTTAAAATATCGGTAAAGGCTTGTTCAAAATTGGCATTTTGTTTTCGCCATAATTTGATGAAGTGCGCATCTGTGTCATGGCTATCCGCTGTTTTGTTTTGCTCTAGGGCAATAGAGGTATGCGTATTTTCGGCGACCATCCATTTCCAAAAATCAAATTCCATTAATGTATTAATAAGTTTTGTTTGGTAAACAGAGTGTAAAGCATCAATATCTGTATATAATTGCTGAATGGTTGAAGACGGATTATCGGTAGTTGCTGGATAGTAAGGAGGCGTATTATCTGTGGCGACTGATGATTGAGGACGTGTTTTGGCAATTTCGGCCGCTTGTTTTTGTTCCAATACTTTTTTTTCAGCTTTACTTTTTTCTTGCCAAGTTGACAGAACCAGTTTACGTTCTGTGGCGGTTAATTCATTTTTATGGTCGTGCATATATTTTTTAATTTCATCTGCCGACATAGCATTAATTATATCTGAAACAGCCATTTTACTCTCCATCTTATAACATAATATTCTTTATTATATCACATTATTAAAAAAAATGCAAATATTTTTTTAAAAATAATTGACAAAACAATTTTGCGCTTGGGAAAATAGCAAGATAATAATTTTTTTTGTTGAAAAAAAGTGAGAATAATGAGGTGTGTCTTGATTGTCAAAAAAAAGCAATATGTTTGATATGATTTCTTATCGCATCTCCTGACAAACAAAAATACCCCTTAATTTCTTAAGAGATATTTTTGCTTGTTTTACTTAAAAAACAAAAAGGAAGCTAAATTTTTAACAGCGTAATAACCTGACTACGATTAGTTAGAACCTGTTAATGCTTTCACGCACGCATAAATGCGGTCTTTGAAAGAACGTTTGAAAACAACCACACCGTCTGCTTTAGCAAACAACGTATGATCTTTTCCCATACCTACATTTTCACCGGCACGGTAAACTGTACCACGTTGACGGACAATGATATTGCCGGCAATAACGGATTGACCACCGGATTTTTTTAAACCTAATCTTCTACCTTCTGAGTCGCGACCGTTTCTGGTACTACCGCCTGCTTTCTTATGTGCCATTTGATATTCTCCTTATATTAAGCGTTAATATCCGTGATGCGAATCACAGTTAAATCTTGTTTATGACCTTGTTTTCTTTTATAACCGTGACGACGGATTTTTTTGAAAACGATAACTTTTTCACCGCGGGTTTGTTTCACAATTTCACCAGCCACAGATGCACCGGCCACCAAAGGAGCACCGACTTTATCACCGGCCATTAAAACTTCATCAAAAGACACTTTTGTGCCGGCTTCACCCGGAATTGTTTCCGTAATGATGATAGAATCTTTTTGAACTTTGTATTGTTTTCCGCCTGTTTTAATTACTGCAAACATTGTTTAATTCCTTTATTTTTCCCAAAATAGGATTGCATTTATACACTAATTTTTAACGAATGTCAACAACAAAATTGTTTTTATTCATTATTTTTTACAACTCACACCAACAGAACCCATATTTTTCAAAGTGTTCCATCGTTGTAAGATCAAGCTGTTGCTTTTTACTGGACATTACCACAAAAATTTTCTATTGTAAAGAAAAAACTTTCAGAAGAGGGAATAAAATGGCAAAAAAAGAACCAAAACAACAAAAAACAACCCTAAAAACATATTTTTTAACCGGTATTTTGGTAACGGCACCGATAGGTTTAACCATTTGGCTCGCTTGGGAAATTGCCTCTTATATAGATTCGCAAGTCATCGGGTTGATACCAGATAAATATAATCCGACAACTTATCTGCCATATGGTATACCGGGGTTGGGGATTTTATTGTTGGTGGCATTTTTAATTGTTGTTGGGATGTTCACGGCCAGTTATTTCGGCCGAATCGGTGCCAAGTTTTGGAAACGCTTAATTGCCAGAATGCCGGTGCTATCCGGTGTCTATAACGCCTTTAAAAAGATTTTTGAAACAATGTTGGGGGCGGGTAAAGAAACGGCATTCAGAAAAGCGGTGTTAGTAGAATTTCCCCGCCGTGATATGTGGACAATTGCTTTTGTGGCCGGTGCTACCTATGAAGGCGTGCAAGATAAATTTAAATCTGAATTGATTAGCGTGTATGTGCCGACTACACCTAACCCGACATCAGGATACTTTGTTTATGTGCCGAAAAAAGATATTATAGAATTGGATATCGGTGTAGATGAAGCCTTTAAAATGGTGATTTCTACGGGTATCGTTAATCCGGAAAAGGTGAAAAAGGTAAAATCGGGTAAATTGTGAAAAATATTGTTTGACTACGAAAAAGAAACTCATCAGACTATCTGGTGATTTTCTAAATACAAAAAAGAAGGGGATAATTTGATATTATCCCCTCTTTCCCTAACGTCCGCCTTTTCTTGCTCCAGTGGGAATGACCGTTGGAGTGGCCCTCGGTGCCATATTATGATAAATATTCCCCCCAACCTTTTCCGGTGCGCCTTCAAGAGAGGTGATTTTTGTATTATTGCAATGAAACCTACCGCCAACTTCTTTCGGAGCCCCTTTCAGAGAGGTAATTTTTGTATCATTGCAATAAAAACTACCGCCAACCTTTTCCGGCGCTCCTTCAAGGGAGGTGATGTTTGTATGGATACAATTAAAATCTCGCCCAACTTCTTTCGGAGCCCCTTTAAGAGAGGTAATTTTTGTATCATTGCAATAAAAAACACCTCCAACTTTTTCCGGCGCTCCTTCAAGGGAGGTGATGTTTGTGTTAGTGCAATAAAAATCTCCTTCAACTTTTTTCGGAGTCCC
>JAFXFY010000228.1 GCA_017513365.1 Alphaproteobacteria bacterium
GACACGATGGATTTATCTCAAGATTATATCGGTTCGGTTCAATCATCCGGTCAATTAAAATTAGGTAGCACAAAAGACATTCCTTTTTCTATTGCCCGAGATATTATTTTGGATAAAGAAACGTTTTTAAAAGAACATTCCAATGGCATGACATTTGTGGCATTGGATGAAACAGGAAAAGAACTGATAACAGAAACTTATTTTTCCATTGGTGGCGGAACGGTTTGTCGGTCTGATGAAATGGGTAAAGCCCCCGTCCATGTTCAAACAGAGGTTCCCTATCCGTTCAGCACGTGCGCTGAATTGATTGAGCAATGCAAAACGCATAATTTATCCATTGCCGATATTGTTTTTAAAAATGAAGAGGCGACAAAGACCTTTAACGAAATCAAAGATTATTTAATTTTGGTGGATAAAATCATGCAAACCGGCATTGACCGAGGCTGTATAACGGAAGGTACGCTCCCCGGTGGATTAGATATCAAACGCCGTGCGCCAATTATTTACCGCAGATTGGAAGAAAAATTCCATGCCAATGACGAAGATCCGCTCATGATTGTTGATTGGATTAATTTATGGGCTTTTGCCGTTGCCGAAGAAAATGCCGTCGGCGGACAAGTGGTAACGGCTCCGACTATGGGTTCTGCCGGTATTATTCCGGCAGTCCTGAGATACTTTGAACGCTTTGCATCAAAAAAATCGCCGTTTGATTTAATGCTGGGCAAAGGTATCTTTTTGCTGACGGCTTCGGCTATTTGCAGTTTATATCGCACAAATGCCTCCATTTCCGGTGCTGAGGTCGGATGCCAAGGCGAAGTCGGTGTAGCGTGTTCTATGGCGGCGGCCGGTTTAACAGCTGCATTGGGGGGCACAATAGATCAAATTGAAAATGCGGCCGAAATTGCGATGGAACACAATTTGGGATTAACGTGCGACCCCGTTTGCGGATTGGTACAAGTGCCGTGTATTGAACGCAATGCCATTGCAGCCGTTAAAGCGGTAAATGCCGCCCGTTTAGCCCTCAGAGGCAACGGCAACCACCTTGTCAGTTTGGACAGTGTTATTAAAACCATGTATGAAACAGGTAAAAATCTACCGGAAAAGTACAAAGAAACATCACTGGCAGGATTGGCCGTAAATGCACTGACGTGTTAGTAAGTATAATACGATTGGAAATTAAGCTCTTAAATACTGATTATGATAATAACCGTTGGTTTGTAATGCCTTTGAAATAAAGGGGAGTCTTTCTTTTAAGGTTTGTTTTCCCTTTTGTTCAACTTGTTGGATTTTATCAGCATCCCATAATAACGTAACGGAACGAGAAAAATCTTGGAAAATATCACATGATTTAACTTTACCCATCAATCTATTATCGGCTACCAAAGACACACACCGTTTGACGGGGTCTTTTACCTCCAACTGAATATGACTGCGATTAGGTAAAATATCACAGACCCCACGACTGGCGGCAATAGCCGTACTGGCGAGCAACTTTTCTTTGAAATGTAATTTATGCCCCCCAGCCGCCAAATTATAGGCATGACTGCCCAACGGTGTCGCCAACAAATACCCATCACCACACACACTAAACGGCATTTTCCATCCCTCAATACGCCCTACTAAGCGTGCTTGTTGCGGATTATCGCCACTGCGAACATAGATTTCATTCCATGCTTCGGCTTGAATAACCGTATCATCCAATTTAACAGCTGTTGCAACCAAAGGATGCAAACAAACACCGGTTGCTTTTTCAACTCGTTCCGGTAAATTTTGAACATCAAATTTATTTTGATAAGCGCCCACGTGTCCCAAGTTCATTCCATAAACTTTTTTACCGTGCTTTAACCCTAATCTCAAGGCATCCAAAGTCGTTCCATCACCACCCAATGCAATGATAGCATCCGCTTCATCAATCGGAGCCATATTTTCCGCATACTTTTTCGCCAAAAATTTACGGGCTTCCAACGCTTTAGTATTGCTTGCATCAGCATGTAAATAAAATCGTAATGACATATTTCACCTTCCCTTATGAATACCATATTATCATACCGTTTATTTTTTGTCAAGTAATTTTTGCTTCCCTTTATTTTATACAAAAGTACTTTTTTTGATAACTTATGTATTGACAAGGATTTTTTACTTTGATAGAATAGAACAAAACAAGAACATAAGGAGGCAATATGCTGACACAAAAACAACACGATTTACTGATTTTTTTAGATAAAACATTTAAAGAAACCGGTGTCTGCCCATCGTTTGATGAAATGAAAGACTATTTAGGATTAAAATCAAAATCCGGTGTTCACAGATTGCTCAGCGAATTAGAAAATCGCAAATTTATCAGACGGTTGCACAATAAAGCCCGCGCATTAGAGGTTTTGACATTGCCCTCACAAAAAGAGGTTCCCTCCAATCTAATCCCCGTTGCCAATGACGATGTGATAGCCATTCCGCTGTGTGGCCGAATCGCCGCCGGTCTTCCGATTGAAGCGATTCGCTATCCATCCGAAACCGTTGCCGTGCCGGCTCAAATGATGGGATTAGGTGATCATTATGCTCTAACAGTAGATGGCGATTCTATGCGAGATGCCGGCATCATGGATGGGGATACCGTCATTATTCGCCGAACGGATCGTGTTCCAAACGGCACCATTATTGTGGCCTTGATTGATGGATATGAGGTAACCTTAAAACGCATTCGGGCCAATGGGTCTTCGGTGGCCTTAGAACCGGCCAATCCAAATTATGAAACACGCATTTTTTCTGCCGACCGAGTGGAAATACAAGGCGAATTGGTGGGCTTAATGCGTTCATATAAATAAAAAAGAGTCCTTAAAAAAGGACTCGTTAAGGAGGAGGGGTGAACAGAAGGCATAAAAGGGGGACCCTCTGTTCACAAGATGTTTGTCATATAGGGAGACTAAAAAAATACAAACATCTATTATCTTACGATAACAAAGGCATCATACTATATTATGATGCCCTCGTCAAGTAAAAAATGATATTCTTTGGTGTATTTACACTTGCGAATGTGTTTTTTCTTTAATTAAAGCGTTTGATGAAATATGATTTTGACAACAAATCGGATACGTTTGCTCTAATTCGGCTTTCAGGGCGTATAGTGCCATAGGTTCTTTTTTGGGCTGAACGATTTTAATATCGGCACCCCAAGAATTGGCAAAAGCCCCATCATTTTTGGGATTATCCCCAATATACAAAACATCTGAGGCTTTATCGGTAATACTCAACCCCTGAACGGCTCTGTCAAAAGCCCCTTTATTGGGTTTATCCGTTATCGGATTGCCGGTATTTCCCAAAACCATATCAAACAATCCGTCAA
>JAFXFY010000229.1 GCA_017513365.1 Alphaproteobacteria bacterium
CTTTTTCCAATACAAGATTTTGTATGGGGCAGGCAGATTTTGCCAATGCCGCATATTCTTATGCGACCCATAATATTACTTTATATGATCCGATTAATGGCAATGTGAATAAGTCTAGGGATTGGTATGCCTCTATTTCTCACGAATTAGTGCATAGTTATCAACACAATCATTCTTTAGGCTTATTGTTAGGTATTTCGCCACAACAGTATATGTTCATTACAAAATTGTACGAAGACGAAGCACGTTCATTAGCTAAATACGGTGATAGTACTTGCCAGACTGGCCGAGCTATTAAGCAATTGATGGGTGTTGATTCTCCTAATTTAATGTGGACATCGTTTTATGAACCCCAACTTATGGCAGAAATGAAAGGGGCCGCTGCAAAAGGTACTTTGTCTGCTCGTGGAAATGATGTGGCAATTAAGCATACACTTGATTATTTCAAACAAGTATATGGTATTGAGTTTGATGAATCTGACATTCAACGTGGTGGTTTATCATCTGATAGAATTGCAGAGTTTCAAACTGTGTGTAGTCAATTGGAGGCTAATGGTAGTTTAGCTCGAGGTGAACAACTCTTAACCGTAAAACAACAAATGGCTGAAAAATTTCCACAGTTTGTTGAGGGGGCAACATCTGAAAAGGCTATTATTCAATATTTTTATGGTTTTAGTGCTATTAAATCGACCCATGTTGAAGAGGCTCAAACCTTATTAACATCAAATAATCCTTGGGCTTCAGTTGCGTTGCAATCTTTGATTCAAGATGGGCATATTAAAGGGGATTTAAATCAGTTAAAACCTCAAAATCAAGAACAACAGGCTGTTTTACAAATAGTGCGTGAGTCTGTAAAAACATTTTGGCAATTAAAAAGAAGACAGTTGCAACATACAAGATAAAAACAAAAGATTTAAATATCTTGTTTTTTATAAAGAAATTATATAGTGTATCTTTAGTAAAAGGTATACTATTTTTTTTGAAGGATCAATAACGTGGAACAAATAGATTTTTTTGACAATCATTTTAATCATATGGGGCAAACCTCCATAGATGAGATACACCAACAAGGACTGTGGCATCAAACGGTTGCTTGTTGGTTATATAATCCATTGAAAAAAGTAATTTATTTGCAATTGAGAGGACCTAAAAATCGAATCGGTGCCAATACCTTTGATGCCTCTAGTTCCGGCCATTTATCGGCTGGAGAAACAAAAGAGGACGGTTTTCGTGAATTATATGAGGAATTGGGGATATTGGCTTGTCCACAACAGGCCGATTATTTAGGATATTATTTAAATGTAGTGCATTTGCCCAATTATATTAATAATGAATTTTGTCATATTTATATTGTTCCGACTCAAAAAACGCTCACTGATTTTGTGCTTCAAAAAGGCGAGGTATCCAACGTATTTGAATTGAATATAACAGATGCAGATAATTTGTTGAACGGACAAGAGATTAACATTTCTTCACATAATGAAAAACGCAACATAACCATTCGGCATATGTGTGCTTATAGGGAACGTCTTGATAATGGATATTATAAAAAAGTTTTTGATAGAATAAAGGAAAAAGTATGACTTTTCGGCGTATTTGTATTATCGGTCCCTCATCCGGCGGTAAATCTACTTTAGCCGATAGATTAGGTAAACTATTGGATTATCCTGTGTTGCATATGGATAAAATTGCCCATATACCAAATACCGATTGGAAACGGTGTCCGATAGAGGAAACCATTCAAAAACATAATGCGTTTATTGGGCAAGATACTTGGATTGTTGAGGGAAATTACGGTAAAATGATGCCTCAGCGGTTTGAACGAGCCGATATGGTTATTTTTCATAAATTGAATCGGTTCGGGTGTTTGTGGCGTTATATCCGCCGAACATTGCGTGATGATGTGCATAGAGCCGGCCGTTTAGAGGGGGGTATTGAACGGTTAAAATGGTCAATGATTAAGTATATTTTAGTTGATGGACCGCATAAGGATAAAAAATATGAAACCTTATTAAAACACTATCCGCATTTAACCGTTGTGCGTGTGTATAATTTTAAAGATGTTGAAAAACTGATAGATAGGATGAATTAAAAAAATGCCCTCTAAAATTTTAGAGGGCGCTCTAAGTACTTATCCGATTTGGCGAACGGTATCAATGAATAACCGCTTTAATGTGTGATTAGGCAATCTGCCTTTTACAATAATATCTGCTTCTTTTCGTGTCGGGATAATATATTTTTTAGCCATATCAGATACATATTTAAATTGTGAAATAGCTTGCTCTTGAGTTTGTCCTCGTTCATGGGCTCTGTCTAAATAGCGTTTGTATTGCAACTCTTTGTCGGCTTGTAAATAAATCTTAAAATCAAATAAATCTACGACCGGTTTATATAGAGTACAAATGCCACACACAAAAATAAACGGAGCAGGGGATACACATATCGCATTGGGATAACTGTATCCACCATTCATTTGATATTTAGGAATATAAGCAAGTCGGTTTGAACGTAGTTTTGCTAAATCATCATAGAGTGTATCTAACATAAAACTGCTGGGAGCATCCGATTCAAAACCGCTTTTTAATAAATCGGCAAAGGAACCATATTGTTTTATTTGTCTTGATAAATCAATAAAATAATTATCGGCATCAATAAATACGGATGTTTTTAAAATCCGTTTGAGTGTATTTAAAAACGTGGTTTTTCCACTGGCACTTTCTCCGGAAATTGCAATTAAAACGGGTCGTTTTTGGGCTGTTTGCTTTAAAAGTGAAAATGATTTTTGAACCAAAGATGAGGTGGCGGACAAAACAAATGTTTCGTCAGAATTTGTATATAATGTCATAGAATTTTTCCTTTTATAAAAAATAAATAATAAACGATTTTTTTTATAAAGGAATGCTGTCAGGCCGGATCTCGCCAACTTAAATTTTTGGGTTTTTGATAAAAATGTAATCTATTTTTTACCATGACATATCCTATATATAGTATATAGATTTATATGTCAAGCCCAAAATATGGATTATTTCTTTTTTTTATTTTTTAATGTTCTGAGTTTATCTATA
>JAFXFY010000230.1 GCA_017513365.1 Alphaproteobacteria bacterium
TAATGTTAATGGTATTACATCTTCTTGTATAAAAATATGTCCTAATCGTGTGTTAGATGGAGATAAGTGTGTAAGAGAAAGTTGTTCAGAAAACTCTATCTTAATGGATTCAGAACAAAATTGTCATCCATGTAATGAACCTACCAGCATTTATGTCGGAGCGGATGAGAATAAATGTAAAGTTTGTATAAACCGCCGATATGAAGATGGATATTGTCTTTTGAATTAGGAGGGGGAAATATTAAAAAACACTTCCGAATTTTTGGAGGTGTTTTTTTATAAAATTTAAAAAGATAGTTAAAATTACTTCTTCTCCTCACTCACTTTCCGGCGACCTTTGGATTTATCGGCATACGGATTTTCACGTTTGCGCATATTCAACCGAATGGGCACCCCCACAAATCCGAATGTTTCCCTTATTCCATTGGATAAATAACGTAAATAAGATTCCGGTAATTGGTCTGGATTACTTGAGAAAATAGCAAATGTTGGTGGACGAGTGCTGACCTGAGTCATATACTTCATCGGAATACGGCGCCCGTTTTTGGCAACTGGTGTCGGATGAGCTTCGGTCATTGCCCGTAAAAACGTATTCATTTTATGGGTCGGAACGCGTTTATTCCACAGTTTATAAATGCTGAATACCTCGCTCATCATACGATCTAATCCATAGCCTGTTTTGGCGGAAATAGTCAGAACCGGCAGACCTTTAACCTGTTGCAACGAAGATACCATTTTTTCCTTAATATCATTTAACACTTTCTTTTGATGTTCCACGGCATCCCATTTATTGAGGGCGATAATGAGGGCGCGTCCTTCGTCAATCACGCGGGAGGCAATTAACAAATCTTGTTTTTCCATTGGGACATTGGCATCTAATACCAAAATCACAACCTCGGCAAAGTCAATGGCATTTTTGGTATCATATGCCGAAAAACGTTCCAAAGAATCATCAATGCGACCGCTTTTGCGAAGTCCTGCCGTATCGGTCAGTAAGATTTTTTCGCCACGCCATTCAAATGGCACGGTAATCGCATCTCGTGTGACGCCGGCCTCAGGTCCCGTCAAGACTCGTTCTTGATTCAGCAATCTGTTTACCAAAGTGGACTTGCCGACATTCGGGCGTCCGACAATCGCCAATTGTAAGGGGCGTTTCGGTTTTTCAATGATTTCTTCATCGGATTCTTCCAAAACGTCCTCTTCATCATCTTGTTTTTTAGGCGCAGGAAATAACGGTTTCAATTTGGCAAATAAATCGCCCAATCCCAATCCATGTTCGGCCGAAAATCCAATCGGTTCACCCAAACCCAAACGATAGAAAATGCCCAAGTTGTTTTGTTGTTCTTTACCCTCGCACTTATTGGCAACCAAAATAACAGGCTTATCTAATTTTCTCAGACTTTTTGCCAATTTTTCATCCAAAACGGTCATTTCGCCACGGGCATCCACCACCATTAAAACGATATCGGCTTCGGCAATGGCTAATTCCGTTTGACGCCACATAGCCGCCGCCAAGGCCGTTGTTTCCTCTAACCCAGCCGTATCAATCAACCGAAATTGTAAATCATACAGATGTCCCGTTGCTTCTTTTCTGTCACGAGTCACACCGGCACGGTCATGCACAATAGCCAATCTTTTACCACACAATCTGTTAAAGAAAGTGGATTTTCCTACGTTCGTCCGTCCGACAATCGCTATCGTTTTCATAGTGTTTTTCCTTTATCTGTAAGCCAATAAATCGGCATCCTCTGTTAAAAATAAAACTGTACCGTCCACGTTAATCGGGGCAACGGTAATACCGGTTGTTTCCATACGGCGGTTTTCAGTCCCCGTTTTAGCATCAACAAACACAATGTCCCCCAATGAAGACACAACAATGGCGTTATCCCCAACCAATAAGGGACCTTTCCAAACGGCCAAGCCTTCGGCTTGACTGGATAAAGGTGTATTCCAATAAACTTTTCCTGTGTGCTTATTAATGGCCGTCAATATATTTTGATTGTTAATGAGGAATAACGTATTGCCGGAAATAACCGGTGTATTAGCTCCACCCATTGGCAAGGTCCAGATATTTTCGCCATTTTCTAAATGATACGCCCCCATTTTACCGGCATTACCCACTAAGTAAACAATACCATCTTCAATAACCGGAGAAGCCAAAATATGTGTTAAATCGGAAATTCGGTTAAATGACCGACTGGCCGATAAATATTCTGACCACACAACACTTTCATCTGAGGTGTTAAAGGTAATTACTTCGCCATTTGAAAAGGGTATAACGGCATATTCTTTATACAGGGCAGGTAATCCCATTCCCATAAAATTCGTTTGAGTTGGCATACCTTTATATTCCCAAATCTTATGACCCGTTGTGGTATCAAATGAAAGTAATTGGTTGTCTGCGCTTAATACATACAATACATTTTTGTACACAGTTGGCATAGACCGAATGGGTAAATTTAATTCTTGACGCCAAATTTCATCACCATTTAAGTTTAAACACAAAATTGTACCATTTCCGGAAACCGCAATCAGTGTGCTGTACGTATAGGCCAATCCGACGGTTTTAATGGCAGTTGGGTTATTTAAGGATAATGATTTTTTCCATAATTTTTTACCGTTTTTCAAATTAACGGCAGATAAATTAAAGTCAGCATCTAATGTATAAACGATACCTTTATCGGCAACCGGTTGAGCAATTCCCCATCGGCTATCATTTAATCCTTTTCCGATATTTGTTTCCCAGACCAGTTTTAAATCCTTATTTGCATCTGTATGTGGAATTTGATTTTGACCGGTTACGCCACTTTGCCCCCAACTGAACAAGTTTTTGGGCTGACCTAATGAGGCATTTCCTTCAGCTTTTAATGTGGCAGGAACTTGGCTGACTTGCGAAGAGATATCAATACGTCCTTCACGTGGTGCCATCGGTCCTTCTTGAACACAACCACCGAAAAACAACAAAGCACATGCACAACAAATAATGGATTTTTTCATTTGATTACTCTTTGATAACGGATAATAATTCACTTAAACGTTGTTTAACTGCCGGAGCCGTTTTCGGATTATTGATCGTTTGGGTTAACACATTGATAGCCTCGGCTTGATTATTTTGTTTTAAGTATAAGGCAGCAGATAATTCAGCAGCAGACCCCACAAAATTTGATGTACCAGCTAACAGCGGTTTTAACATAGTCTGTAATTTAGCCGGATCTTCCGTTTCAAATTGTTGCCCGACATAGGCAATTGTGGCAACTGCTTTTAATTGTTCGGGTGCATCAGAGGCTATTACTTTGTTTAACGAGGCAATACCTTCTTGTGGCTTATTTTGGCTAAAATAAATGCCGGCCAATTTCATTTCGGCGAGTGGAGCATATCCCGTACGACCGTCAGAGGCCAATTTCTTTAAAATTTCTACGGCTTTATCCGTTTCGCCGGTGTAGGCCAAAACAGCGGCATTTTCAAAGGAATCCGATTCAGACAAGCTGACCTTTTGACGCCATGAATGATAAACTTCAGTTCCAATAGTGGTCAATAAGATACCAATGACTAAGCCAATGACGGCAAAACGGTATTTTTGCCACAAATTTCTTAATCTTTCACGTTGTAATTCTTCATCTACTTCACGTTCAAAGATGGCTTGTTGTAATTTTTCCATTTCATCAATTGGTTTGTTTTTTTTCTTTGTCATAAAAATCCCTTTCCTAAAATAATGCTTATGTATATCAAAAAATCCGAAAAAGTGCAACCTTTTTATGATTCTTTTTTGGGGAATAAACCTAAGATAGGCAAAATAATCCAACTTGGCAAGGCTGACCCGAACCAAGCCCCAAATGCCATAATGTGCGGAAAGGCAATAATGGCCGGATTTTTGCTCAGACGTTTTTTGATGATGTTGGCGGCTTTATCGGCGCCCATTAAAAACGGCATTTTGAATTTGTTTTTGTCGGTGAGCGGTGTTTCAATAAAACCGGGGCACACCACATTGACGGCAATGCCATCTTTTTTGAGTAAACCTCTTAATCCCTCTCCCCAAGCTTTAACACAGGCTTTGCTGGCAGAGTAGGCGGGACAACTGGACATACCTCGGTATCCGGCTAAGGAGGCAATAATGGCGATTTGGCCACAGCCTCTGTCTTTAAAACACCGAATCGCCGGCAACACCGTATTAACAACGCCGTTAACATTTGTTGCAATGATATTGTGAGTTCCATCGGATGTTTCCGGCATACCTAAGACCCCTCCGGATACACCGGCATTGGCGATAAGTAACTCAATCGGTTTGATTTTATTGGCCTCTGTAATAGCTAAAGCGACCGCTGTTTTATCTGTTACATCAAATAAAAATGTGTGAACGTTGGCTCCTTTTTCTTTGCACAGGGTTGCCGTTTCATTTAAACGTGATTCGTTTCTACCACATAAAAATAATTGAATATCGGGCAAGGCGTAGGCTATGGCTAACGCTTTTCCTAAACCGCTGGAGGCTCCGGTGATAAAAATAGATGTCGGATTTTTATAGATTTTTTTCATTTTAGAGTTGCACATGTAAAAATTCCTTAAATTTTTTAAAAAAAGTTCTTGACATCTCATCATAAATCAGTATACTGCAAATGTCTAGCAAAAAAATCGCAAGCCTCTGTGGCGAAACTGGTAGACGCGACAGACTCAAAATCTGTTTCTAGCAATAGAGTGCTGGTTCAAGTCCGGCCAGAGGTACCAAAACATACAACTCCCATCTTGGGAGTTGTTTTTTATTTGTATTTCAAACATTTGTGCTGGTTCGATAACTGTTCGATTTTGTAAGTATTCATTTTACAATTTATCGAACTTTCGGGATGTGATTGCATTATAAAATAATTACTTATGGCGAGTTCAAGTCTGGTCTGCCCCAAAAATTTAATCAAACATAGAATAACATATTGTGTTTTATAGAATAATCTGGTACGATAGAAAAAAGATTCAAAAAGGAGTATTAAAATGAAAAAAATATTATTAACTTTCGTACTTATTCCGTTTGTTGCAAATGCACAATCCGTTTTTTATTGTGGCAAATTAAAAGGCTATGACACACTTGGCAAGCCCGCATTCTTGGAAAATCTCCATAAAACAGAAACAGCAGATAACGGGTGTAAATATATTATTGATGGACAAAGTGCTCTTGTGTCTTGTTCTGAGCTTGGAACGGTTGAATGTATCACA
>JAFXFY010000017.1 GCA_017513365.1 Alphaproteobacteria bacterium
ACCAGCAATGGCGGATGTAGATGACACTTTTATGGATTGGTCATATGCCTCCGGTTTAGATCCTAAACCACGTCCAACGGCTACGGAAACACAAAAAAGAACAACCGGTTTCGCCGACACTCAAACCGTCAGCGATACAGATACGTTAGATACCGATATTTTTGCAACCAGCGAAATTAATCAAACGGCCAATACGCAGGAAAATTTCAACAGCTCTGAATATGCCAATTGGTCCTATACAACAACACGAAATTCATCTGAGGGAACTGCCTCTTTTGATATGAATATGGGACAAACAGCCGAAACACAAACATGGGGAAACGGCGGATATAACAATGGATATAACGAAGGGAATACCAGTTCTAATACGGCTAACGTATATTCCCAAAATATACAAACGGGACAAGTTTCTGCTAATCCACAATACTATCAAGTTCCCATTCAAGCCATTCAAACACCGGCCGAAATTCATCGGGTAAACAATCCGGTAAAAGTAAATTACCCAGTAACAAAACAATATCCGATTTCCATGCAGTATCCGGTAACAATTCAAAAAGAAATTACGGTTCAAAGACCGGTAGTGGTCCAACAACCAATCGTGGTGCAACGACCAATTGTTATGCAACAACCCGTTATGGTACAACATCAACCATTAATGGTTCAAAATAAACCGGTAATGGTGCAACAACAACCAACAATTGTACAAAAACAACCAATTGTTGTGAATGCACCGGCTCCAACCGTTATGCCAACAATGCCAACACCGGTTATGCATATGTCCGGAATAACATCGCAAATGATGCCAACAATGCAACAACCGGCTCAAAAACCATGTCCGATGATGGGTTATACGGCTCAAATGCCGCAACAAACACCACAAATGGGATACGGAACGGCTCCGGCCGCTCAAATGGTTCAAATTCCGATGCAAGTCAACGGAACATTGACCGGTACTTTTGTGCCGTCTGCCGGTTGTAATGGCGGATGTGTAAAATAAATATTAATCTTGTTTAAAACAAATGATTAATACAACAGTGTTTTAAGTGCCTGTTTCAAACGGGCATTTAATGAGTAATTTATCTTAATTTTTGAGGTTATATGAGACAGAATCAAAAAAATCGCTTTAATGTACGTCATAATAATCGTGGCCACAGACCACAAATGATTTTTCGTAACACAGCTTTAGACAGCACCGGTCCATGTGGAAAATTACATGGAACAGCCTTACAATTATTTGAAAAATATCAAGTGGCAGCCAAAGATGCTCAAATTCAAAATGATGCCGTTTTGGCCGAAACTTATTTACAATATGCCGATCATTATATGCGCTTACAAAATCAAGCCATTGCCAATGAAGAATCTATGCGTCAACAAAGTGCCCCTCGCAAGCCTGAAATAAAAGCTCCGGTTGAAACCGATGAATTACCGGATTTTCCAATCACGTCAGAAACATCTGAAGTACCAGAAAAGAAAGAGGAACAACTACAACCAACCGATGATTTGGATGAAGTTGTTAAAAGTATGGATTTATCTGTACCGGTTTTGGAAATTCAAGAAAAGCACAAAGAACAAAAACGTACCACTAAACCACGCACACGTCAAGCTCGTGCTCAAAAAGTTGAAACAACAGCGTAAAAAAATAAAAATAGTACCGTTATCATAACCACTTGTTAACATTTTATCCGTTATACTATCTATAAACATTAAATAAAGGGCATAGTATAAATGGATTTAGGATTATCGGGAACAACTGATTTTTTTTCTTTAGGGACCTTTTCCGCTAAAGAAATTGAATCTTTACTCAACCCAACCGGCGTAC
>JAFXFY010000231.1 GCA_017513365.1 Alphaproteobacteria bacterium
CAATCCAGAGGTGTGGGCACTGGTCTTTTCTGGGAATATTATATTGACTATTTACCTAGTAAAAAGGGTTTCTATAATACTTCTGAATATGCTCGAACAGTCTGTAAGCCCAGATAATCAAATAATATTTTATTTTGTCCGCCTATGCTGAATGGGCGGATTATTTCTGACATAAAAAACGCTGGACAATTTGTTAAAAAAGGTGTAAAAGAATACCATATTTTTATATGATTTTTTTATCACGAAAGGATGAATTATGTCTGACAATCAAATGAAAATGATGGATGGGAACGGAGCGGCCGCCAGAGTGGCCCATAAACTCAACGAAGTATCCATTATTTACCCGATTACGCCGTCTTCTCCGATGGGGGAATGGGCTGATGCTTGGTCGGCAGCCGGTCACAAAAATATTTGGGGTAAAGTGCCGGAAGTGCTTGAAATGCAATCCGAAGCCGGTGCTATCGGTGCCGTTCACGGGTCTTTGCAAGCCGGTTCTATCACAACAACGTATACAGCCTCGCAAGGGTTATTGTTGATGATTCCGAATATGTATAAAATTGCGGGCGAACTCACACCCTTTGTGATGCATGTGGCAGCCCGTACGGTGGCGGCTCATGCTCTGTCCATTTTCGGTGATCACTCTGACGTGATGGCTTGCCGTCAAACGGGTTTTGCGATGTTGGCATCTTCCAATGTGCAAGAGGCGCAAGATTTTGCCGCTATTGCTCAAATGGCAACATTTAAATCTCGGGTGCCGTTTATTCACTTTTTTGACGGGTTCAGAACATCTCATGAAATTAATAAAATGACGCCTCTGTCCGATGAGGATTTAAAGGCTTTAATGGCGGATATTCCAACGGACTTTATCGGTAAAAATGCCTTAACACCGGATAATCCGAAAGTGCGTGGAACGGCTCAAAATCCGGACGTATTCTTCCAAATTCGTGAAGCATCCAACAAATACTATAATGCGGTACCGGCGCACGTGGAATCGGCTATGCAAAAATTTGCTGAAGTTTCCGGTCGTCGTTATCATTTAGTGGATTACACAGGCGCCACAGATGCCGAACAAGTTGTCGTTGTGATGGGGTCGGGTGCCGAAACGTTAAGTGAAACAATTAACGTATTAAATATGTCCGGCACAAAATATGGTGTGATGAATGTGCATTTATATCGTCCGTTCCCGAAAGAGGCCTTTATTAATGCCTTACCGAAAACGGCCAAAACCGTTGTGGTATTGGACAGAACAAAAGAGGCCGGCTCGGTCGGTGAACCGCTTTACTTAGATGTTGTTTCCACATTGGCTGAAGGAATGACCAGCGGTAAAATTGAGATAATGCCGAAAGTCCTCGGTGGTCGTTATGGGTTATCTTCAAAAGAATTTACGCCGGCAATGGCTAAGGCCGTTTTGGAAAATACGACCAAAAATCACTTTACGATTGGTATTGAAGATGACGTGACCCATTTGTCTTTGCCGTATGATGACACATTTGATATTGAATCTGATGAAGTCAGCCGTTGCCTCTTCTTTGGACTTGGTTCTGATGGAACGGTTGGGGCCAATAAAAACTCAATTAAAATTATTGCCGATGAGGGTGGTTATTACGGGCAAGCCTACTTTGTGTACGATTCCAAAAAATCTGGTGCGATGACGGCGTCTCATTTACGGTTTTCCAAAAATCCGATTAAGGCTCCATACTTAATTAATTCGGCAAATTTTGTGGCCTGTCACCATATGCCGTTTATGCACAAATTGGATATTTTAAAATATGCGGCCAAAAATGCGGTATTGTTGTTAAATTCATCCGAAACACCGGATAAGGTGTGGGATTCTCTGCCGGTTGAAGTGCAACAAGAAATCATTGATAAAAATATCAAATTGTATGCGATTGATGCGGTAAAAGTGGCCGGGGATAACGGTATGGGACGCAGAACAAACACCATTATGCAAACGTGTTTCTTTGCGATTTCCGGTGTGTTGCCGAAAGATGAAGCCATTGAAAAAATCAAAAAATCCATTACGAAAACTTACCTGAGAAAAGGGCAAGAAATTGTGGATGCCAATATACGGGCGGTTGATGCGGCATTGGCTCACTTACATGAAATTACGATTGGCGAGGCAACCTCTAAAATTCATAAACAAGCCGGTGTCCCAGATTATGCCCCTGAACTCATTAAACAAGTTACTGGTAAAATCATTGAGGGCGAAGGCGACAGTTTGCCGGTCAGTGCTTTTGAATGGACGGCAGACGGTACTTGGCCGACCGATACGGCAAAATATGAAAAACGCCGTATTGCGACTCAGTTGCCGTGTTGGGATTCTGAACTGTGTATTCAATGTGGTAAGTGTATCAGCGTTTGCCCACATGCGGCGATTCGCTCTAAAGTAATGACGAAAGAGGCTTTACAAAAAGCGCCCTCTACCTTTAAAGCCGTTCCTTACAAGGGTAAAGAATTTTTGGGTGATTACTATACCATTCAAGTGGCTCCGGAAGATTGTACGGGTTGTTCCTTGTGCACCCAAGTGTGTCCGGTTAAAAATAAACAAAATCCGGATTTGACGGCAGTTAATATGGAACCGGCCGATAAGTTAATGGATAATGAAATTCAAAACTATGATTTCTTTAAGTCCTTACCGGAAGCCGACAGAACAAAACTCTCGCCAAAACTGATTAAATCGGTCAGTTTGATGCAACCGTTGTTTGAGTTTTCGGGGGCTTGTGCCGGTTGTGGCGAAACACCGTATGTGAAAATGGTCACACAATTGTTTGGGGACAGATTGATTGTCGCCAATGCAACGGGATGTTCTTCTATTTACAGCGGTAACTTACCGACAACACCGTATGCCAAAAATGCCGAAGGACGTGGGCCCAGTTGGGCAAACTCTTTGTTTGAAGATAATGCCGAATTCGGGCTTGGGATGCGTGTGTCCGTAGATACAAAAACGGCTATGGCTGTTCAGTTGTTGCAAGAACTGTCCGCCGATATCGGGGATGAGTTGGTAACGGCTATTATGACAGCCGATCAAACAACCGAGGCCGGTATTGCCCAGCAACGTCGCCATGTGGATAATTTGAAAGTCAGATTGGCCGGATTAAATGGGGATAAAGCCAAAATGTTGGCCGAATCTGCTGATTATTTGGTGAAAAAATCCGTGTGGATTTTCGGCGGTGACGGTTGGGCCTATGATATCGGATACGGTGGCTTAGACCACGTGCTGTATTCAGGCCGTAATGTCAATATTATGGTGATGGATACCAACGTATATTCCAATACGGGCGGACAACGGTCAAAAGCAACACCAATCGGGGCCAGTGCTAAATTTGCGACGGCCGGTAATGAATTACCTCGTAAGGATTTAGGTATGATTGCCGTATCTTCCGGTAATGTGTATGTGGCCAGTGTTTCATTGGGTGCTAAAGATTCTCAGGTGTTGCAAGCAATGAATGAAGCCGAATCCTTTGACGGACCATCCTTGATTATTGCCTACAGCCATTGTATCGCCCACGGATATGATATTGGTACAAATGGACTTGCTCACCAAAAAATGGCGGTAGAAAGTGGTTTGTGGCCACTGTATCGTTTTGACCCGAGACGCACGGCAGAGGGCAAAAATCCATTCCAATTGGATGCCAGACCAACACGTCCGGTGGCGGACTTTATGGCAACCGAAACACGGTTCAAAGTCATTAAACAACAAAATCCGGATCATTATGATCGTTTGGTGGATGAAGCGCAAAAACAAATTGATAAACGATTCAAATTGTATGAGCGTATGGCCAAAAACGAAGAGTAAGTGTTTTAAACCTTTTGAAAAATCCCTGTCGGTTCGGCAGGGATTTTTTTGCTTGCAACAAAATCAAAAATTTGCTAACTTGAGTCCAAGGCAAGAGTTTTGCCCCGGGGTTCACAAACCTCTTTAAACCTGTCCTGCGATGTGGGACATAAAACCTTCCAACAGCGGTTGGAAGATGATAAAATAACCCAATCGGGTGAATATATCATACTATTTGGTTTAAGTAGTTTGTGACTTCCAACCACTTTTTTAAGTGGTTTTTTGTTAATTCAAAAAAGGAGGTTATAAAATGAAAAAAATTTTTATGTTGACATGTGGCTTAATAATCTTTTCTGTCAGTACATTGGCAGAAGAAACAATAAAACGTCCTTGTGCGAATGGTGCCGGAGAAATTATAGAAGGTACCATCACAAAAACGCCTTATTGTATCAGTAATAATTCCATGAATTGGTGGAATGCTTATGCTTGGTGTGATTCACTGAATATGCGATTGTTTGATATGAACAAAGATTGTGCCTTTCAATCGGACTCTTCGGATAGGTGTCCTAACTTGACGGGTATTACCAGTACCTCCGGATACTATGTTTGGACTCAAACAGTATGTGCGGATGGAACTCAATATATCAGAGCCCCTGAAAGTGGACATACGCTGTGTTTACCAAGAGATATCTCTTCTTATTTAGCCTTATGTGTTCCAAAATAATGATGGTTCGTGTTTTTGAACAATCTATACTGACAGTGGGTATAGAGTTTATTTCTTTTTCAGCATCGCTTCGCCGACGGCATAGGTGCGTTCACGTAAATCTTCATCCTCAATTAAGGCAACCTTATCGGTTAACTCTTTTAATTTTTTAGGATCTATCGGACGTTTTGTTTCCAGTTTCGGCATAGATAGTTTAAGAGAACCTTGTATCATCTTAATATGCGATACGGCCGGATAACCGAAAAAGGCATTTACACGTTCTATAACACGGCGTTTTTGGTGTTCAAATAGCATAGCAAAGGCACCACCTGCTGTTTTGACAACCAATGTCCCTTTACTGCGAGAGTTTCCTTCAAATGTCAATTTTTCGGGTTTAACCCCTTTGGCTAAATCGGGACCGACAATGTCCTCCCAACTTTCCAGTATATCGGCTCCGGAAAAACCTCTAGCCCCTAATGCTTGACGGGTTAATACCCGAATTTCCGGCACCAAAGTGGCCAGGCCTTCATAATCTCGTCTGCCGTTTTCCTTGACCATTACATTTTCCGATCATGTGCATATTTTGCCATAAACTCATCATGGAATTGTTGATAACGATTTTCCTCAATAGCCAAACGAATTTGACGCATTAAGTTTTGATAAAAATGGATGTTATGTTGGGTCAGCAACATACTCCCCAAAATTTCACCGGCTCTGATGAGGTGATGAATATAGCCCCGTGTATAATGTGTGCAAGCCGGACAAGTGCATTCGGCATCTAATGGTGAATGGTCATCTATATGGCATGCATTACGCATATTCAAAACACCGTGACTGGTAAAGGCTTGACCGGTACGCCCTGACCGAGACGGCATCACGCAATCAAACATATCAACGCCTCTTAATACCGAACCAACAATATCGGATGGGCGACCAACCCCCATTAAATAGCGAGGTTTGTCATCCGGCAAGCTAGAGGCTGTATAATCCAGTACGGAAAACATCATTTCTTGACCTTCACCAACGGCTAATCCCCCAATGGCATAACCGTCAAAACCGATATCTGTTAGGGCTTTAATAGATTGCATACGTAAATCTTCATGCATACCACCTTGGACAATACCGAAAATGCCGTATCCCGCGCGGTCTTTAAAGGCATCTTTAGAGCGCTTAGCCCACCGCATAGACATTTCCATAGATTTTTTAACCGCTGGTTTGGGGGACGGATATTTAATACATTCATCAAACGCCATCGTAATATTGGAATCTAATAAATATTGAATTTCCATAGACCGTTCCGGCGATAGCATATGCTTTGACCCGTCAATGTGGGATTGAAAAGAAACCCCTTCTTCAGTGATTTTTCTAAGCCCAGATAAGCTCATGACTTGAAAACCGCCGGAATCGGTTAAAATCGGTCCGTGCCAATTCATAAATTTATGCAATCCACCGAATGAGGCTACTCGTTCAGCAGTGGGTCTTAACATTAAATGGTAGGTGTTGCCTAAAATGATTTCTGCCCCCGTTGATTTTACCATTTCGGGGGTCATTGCCTTAACAGTGCCACATGTCCCAACGGGCATAAAGGCAGGTGTTTGAATTGTGCCGTGAGCTGTTTCAAGTTCTCCACGGCGCGCTTTGTTTTCTGTCGTTTTTAAATTAAATTTTAACATGGACAATTTTTTCTTTCTGTGCTATATGTTTTGTAATAGTAAAAAAATATCATAAAAAGGATAAAATTTCAATGAAAAAGAATACCGAAAAAAAAGGGTCCGGATGGTTTGGATTGTTCTTGGCCGTATTGGCGGCTCTGACTATTCGCTCATGTGCCTTTGAACCATATAATATTCCATCCAGTTCTATGGTACCATCTTTGTTGATTGGAGATTATTTGTTTATTTCAAAATATCCGTATGGGTATTCAAAACATTCTTTTCCTTTTTCCATTCCGTTTGTGGGGCAGGGGCGTGTATTTGCCTCAGAGCCTAAACGAGGGGATGTTGTGATTTTTAAAGAACCCAGAACCAATCGGATAGATTATATTAAACGGGTGATTGGATTGCCTGGAGAAACAATTGAAATGCGGGAAGGGCGGTTATATATTAACGGCGAATTGATTGAACGCAAATATATCGGTCAAGAACGCCATGAAACGGAACAAGGTAATATGCTTTATACACGTTATACCGAAGTTTTACCGGGTGGTTTTGAACATCCGATTTATGAATTGGGCGATTATATGCAATATGATACCTATGGTCCGTTTACGATACCGGCAGACCATTACTTTATGATGGGTGATAACCGTGATAATTCTGCAGACAGTCGTTATTTTGGACCGGTACCGGCAATTAATTTAGAAGGACGAGCCGAATTTATTTTCTATTCCAACAATGGAACCGGTTATTTTTTTGAGTTTTGGAAATGGGGCGACAGTTTAAGATTAGACCGCTTTTTTACAGGGATAAAATAAGATGTTAAAAGAGTTATTTCATAATCAAGAATTATTAAAACAGGCATTGACTTTGTCTCATCACGGCAAGTCTGCCCCCTATGAGCGATTGGAATTTTTAGGCGACAGAGTGTTGGGATTAATTGTTGCCGATATGTTGTATCATACCTTTGGCAAGGAAAAAGAGGGGGAACTTGCCAGACGTTTTACCGGATTGGTACGAGAAGAAACATTGGCCCAAATTGCCACACAATTAAATTTAGGCGAGATGATAATTACCAAAGAACACGAACTCAGAACCAATCGTTCTATTTTGGCTGATGTGTGTGAGGCGGTTTTAGGCGCTATGTATTTAGATAGCGGATTAGAGTCCGTTCGTGCTTTTATGGAACCGATTTGGACACCGTTATTGCATATGGATAAAAAAGCACCGAAAGATGCTAAATCCGCTTTGCAAGAATGGGCGCAACAACATGGTCATAAATTACCGGTTTATACGCTCATTGAAAAAACGGGAGAAGAACACGCCCCTCAATTTGTCATGCAAGTTGAAGTCGTTGGGATGGGACAAGCAATTGGTCAGGGAACGAATAAAAAAACGGCTGAACAAACAGCTGCGCAAAATTTATTAAAACAGGTGAATGCATGACGGATATTAATAATCAACATTTTGCTTTTGTGGCGGTTTTAGGGGCGCCGAATGCTGGAAAATCCACGTTGGTGAATCGTCTGATTGGGGCTAAAATTTCCATTGTGTCGCCTAAAGTTCAAACAACTCGCTCTCGTATTCGGGGCATTTTTGTTGAGGATGACACACAATTAATTTTGGTTGATACACCGGGAATTTTTAAACCGGGGCGTCGGTTGGACAGAGCGATGGTGGCATCTGCTTGGACCGAGGCCGAAGAATCGGATTTAAGAATGTTGTTGGTGGATGCCGTTAAAGGAATTGATAAAAATACGCAAAGCATTATTTCCAACTTACAAAATAACAAACAAAAATGTATTTTGGTCATTAATAAAATTGATTTAATTACGAAAGATAAACTCTTGCCTTTAATTGCCAGTTTAAATAAGGCCGATATTTTCACGGAAACCTTTTTGATTTCTGCCGAAACCGGTGAAAATGTTGAGGAACTCAAAAAACACCTGATTTCAAAGGCCCCAAAAGGTATGTGGATGTATCCGGATGATCAATTGACGGATTTACCGAACAGGTTGTTTGCTGCCGAAATTACACGAGAAAAATTATTTATGGCTTTGCAACAAGAATTGCCTTATTCCGTTGCCGTTCAAACAACCGCCTTTAAAGAGCAAAAAAATGGCATTCGGATTGAACAAACCATTTATGTGGAACGTGAAGGGCAAAAATCCATCGTACTGGGTAAAAACGGCCAAATGATTAAAAAAGTCGGTGAACGGGCTAGATATGAACTATCTAAATTATTTGAAACGCCGGTTCATTTATTTTTGTTTGTAAAAGTGAAAGAAAATTGGGTAGAAGATCAAAGTCAATATTCAGATTGGGGATTGGATTTTAATGCCTGAGTTTAAAACACATAAATCACTGGTATTATCCTCACGAAAATTGGGGGAAAATTCGTATGTGGTGAGTTTGTTTACACGGGAGTTTGGTCGTCATTTAGGTGTATGCAAAAAAAAATCACCGCCGGCAACTGGTACATTTGTTGAAGGTCGGTGGCAAGCAAGATTGCCCGAACAAATGGGAACGTATTATTTGGAAAATGCGGAACCCTTAAGTGCTTTGTTTTTGGATGATAAAAAACGCCTTGCCTGTGTGGCGAGTGTGTGTGCTTTACTGGATGGTGTATTGCCTGAACGCCAACATGTTGGGTCATTGTTTGATGAAACGATGCAAATGTTGAACGCTTTGGAACAAGACGATTTTTTACCCCGCTATGTCAAATGGGAACAAAATTTACTTGGGACAATCGGATTCGGTCTTGATTGTTCGGGGTGTGCCGGTGGTGGAAATGATAATGATTTAGCCTATGTTTCCCCCAAAACCGGACGGGCCGTCAGCCGAGAAAAGGGTAAGCCTTATCACGATAAATTATTGGCTCTGCCAGCGTTTTTATGGACGGATACAGGGGCCACTCAAACAGATATCCAAGCAGGGCTAAAATTGACTGGTTATTTTTTTGAAAATTATTCTCCGCTTAAATCTTTACCTAAAGTGCGAGAATTGTTATTTTGATTTTGTTCATCTGTTGGCAGAGGAATTTTTGATGAATAATTTAATGGTACATTTTGTATCTTGTGATGAAATTTGTTATATAGATAATATGACAATTTGATTGTTATAATGATACTCATAATAATACCGCTTACCAATAAAGTGCGTTCGTCTTTAAAATGGCTTAACCAAGAATAAGGTCTTTCGTTTATTGCAAACCAATAAATTAAGATGATCAAAGAAGCCAAACTCAAAGAAACAAACCAATCGCTTGCTAATTTAAAACAAATGGTAATTACTCCATTTCCCCATCCTTTTACTTGTCTACGAAACCATAACGATACGAACAAAGCGACAAACGAGGTTCCTAAAACAATAGCATGCCCAAGATATCCGCTGATAATTAAAATAACGAGTATCAATAAAAATAATACGTGGATCATGATTTTTTCTCCATATTGTTTCTAAAGGCAAAGTGTTTCAGCATGACCCAACTGAAAATAGTGAGTATGACCAAAATGATAATTTGAGCGATATAAGCATTTATGCCAATTCCATCTACAAAAATCCACAATAGACAGGCATTTAATATATAGCTGATACCCCATG